>CAYGMS010000370.1:0-2738 GCA_964350905.1 uncultured Thiobacillus sp.
GTGCTTACAGGCATTGGCGGATTTGGTGCGCTGGTCGAGATTTCCAAGAAATTCAAGGAACCGGTGCTGGTTTCGGGCACCGACGGCGTGGGGACCAAACTTAAATTGGCATTCGAACTCAATCGTCACGACACCGTGGGCATCGACCTGGTGGCGATGAGCGTCAACGATATTCTGGTGCAGGGCGCCGAGCCGCTGTTTTTTCTCGACTACTTCGCCACCGGCAAGCTCAGCCTCGATACCGCCGAAGCGGTGATTGCCGGCATCGCCACCGGCTGCGAGCAGGCTGGTTGTGCGCTGATCGGCGGCGAAACCGCCGAGATGCCGGGCATGTATCCAGAAGGCGAATACGATCTGGCCGGCTTTGCCGTAGGCGTGGTCGAAAAATCCAAGGTCATCGGCGGCCAGACCATCGTGGCGGGCGACGTGGTGTTGGGACTGGCGTCTTCCGGCGCGCATTCCAACGGCTATTCGCTGATTCGCAAGCTGATCGATATCAGCCATATCGGCCTGAAATCCGATTTTCATGGCCAGCCATTTGCCGACGCGGTGATGGCGCCGACCCGTATTTATGTGAAGCCGTTGCTGGCCCTGATCGAAAAGCTCGACGTCAAGGGCATGGCGCACATCACCGGCGGCGGCCTCACCGGCAACCTGCCGCGCTGTCTGCCGGAAAGTGTTGCTGCGAAGGTCGACCCGGCCTCATGGACACGGCCGCCATTGTTCGACTGGCTGCAACAGGCCGGCAATGTCAAAGCGGACGAAATGCTGCGCACCTTCAACTGTGGCATCGGCATGTGTGTCGTGGTGGCGGCAGCCGATGCGGCGGCGGCGATGGCGCATCTGCAGGCGAGTGGCGAAACCGTGTGGCAGATCGGTGAAATTGTTGCACGTCCCGACGGCGCGGAGCAGGTTATTTATTCGTGAGTTGCCGTGTCGTCGTGTTGTTGTCCGGTCGCGGCAGCAATTTCCAGGCGATAGCCGAAGCCGACCTGCCGATTGAGGTGGTGGCGGTCATCAGCAACCGGCCACAGGCGGCGGGACTGGCGTATGCACGTGAGCATGGGATGACTGCCATTGCGCTCGATCACACCACGCAGCCCGACCGCGAAGTGTTCGATGCGCAACTGGCCGACGAGATTGAGCGGTATCAGCCGGACCTGGTGGTGCTGGCCGGATACATGCGCATCCTCAGTCCGGCGTTCATCGCCCGTTTCGAGAACCGTCTGCTGAACATTCACCCGTCCCTGCTGCCCGCTTTTCCCGGTCTGAAAACACATGCGCGGGCGCTGGCCGAAGGGGTGAAAATTCACGGCTGCACGGTGCATTTTGTGACCACTCAACTTGACCATGGCCCCATCGTCATACAGGCAGCCGTGCCGGTGGTGGCGGACGATACGGTGGACAGCCTGGCTGCGCGCGTGCTGGCGCAGGAACACCGCATTTACCCGCAGGCGGTGCGCTGGTTTGCCGAAGGCCGTTTGGTAAACAATCATGGCTGCGTAAACTTGAAGGACGATTTGGCGTCACAGTCAGTGTTATCTAGCCCGGATGTTTGATGAATTGACACGTGCCCTCGCTGGCCTTTTGTTTCGTATGGAGACGTTGTTCAGTCGGGCGTATGAATAACTACGCCGCCCCTTCATACAATTCCCCTGCAAAACAAAATCCTGCGCGATCATCACGTGAATTCATCAAATATCCGGGATCCGGAGTGTGAGCATGATCAAAATCCTGTTACTGGCCGCCAGCCTGTTTGCCGCCTCGGCCCAGGCAGCCGCCCTAAAGGACTCCGATCCACTACGGGCTAAAGCCCGTGCGGAATCGTATGGTCCATCGCAACTGAATCTGGTGTACGACCTGTATCGCAATGGCCTCAAACTCGGCCAGGTGACCGATACGTTCAGCCGCAGCGGCACACGCTACACGCTGGTGAGTGAAACGCATGCAACGGGCGCCCTGAAAATGCTGTGGCCGGGCAATATCCGGCTCGAAAGTACGGGCGTGGTGACGCCGCAAGGGCTGCGTCCGACCCAGTTCCAGCATGCCCGCAGCGATGCGCCCAATAAACTGGCAACCGCTCGCCTCAACTGGAAACAGCGCAGTATTGCCTATCGATACAAAGGCAAGTCGTGGCAAGTGAATGGCCTGCAAAACGGCGCGCAGGATCAACTGTCGCAGGTGTATCAGTTCATGTTCGCGCCCAGCGTGCCGGCCGATTACCGCCTGCAGGTGGTGAGCGGGCGCGACCTCAACGACTATCGTTATGCGCGCAGTGATGGCGGCGATATCCAGACGCCGCTCGGCACGCTGGCGACGCAGCAATACCAGCGCATCATGCACAAGCCGGACGAAAAAACCATCACGGTGTGGGTTGCGCCAGCACGCAATAACCTGCCGGTGCAGATCCGGGTGGAAGAGGATGGCGTCACGCTTGAGCAGCGCCTGGTGCGTGCCAGCATAAAGGACTAGCCAGGTGCGGCGCAGCCTTCGCCCATGGTGGTTGGCTCTGGGCGTGTCTGTGTTGCTGCATGTCAGCTTGTTCGGTGGACTGGGTTGGACGATCCCGCAATGGACGTCGCCTTCTCCTTCCCTGCCTCTGGAAATACGGCTGGCTTCTGTGCCGAAACCGGCACCTGCGCCTGTCCCGGCTTTGCAACCCCGCCCTCCTGTTGAACATCCGGCGCCGCCGTTGCGGCCAAAGCCCGAGGCGACCGGGTTATCCGTGCCGCTTGAGT
>CAYGMS010000371.1:0-2735 GCA_964350905.1 uncultured Thiobacillus sp.
TCCATGCGCGGCATATTCTGATCGGTTAGCACCAGATCAACAGTCTGTTGCCTCGCCTTTTCCATGGCGTCCAGGCCGTCAACAGCCTCGACCACGTCATAGCCGGCGGCTTTCAGACTGAAGGACAGCATCTGACGCAGTGAGCCTGAGTCATCTACAGTAAGTATTGTTTTAGCCATCATTTTTCCTACCAGCCCGTTTCCAGGTCCGTTTTGTTAATGTCACTAATTGCGGCGATCAAAACAACTCAATGTCGCCGCTTTCCATGTGGTGCTGATTCACCGTACTGCGAATACCCGATGACTGTTCGGAGCAGCGCGCACTCACCCGGTCACTTATGTAATTCAGCTTCTGCAACAAATCTTCATTGCTGCTATCAGGCGGTGCGGGAAGGTTCATGTCGAGTTCGCCAAAAACGTCGCGTAATCCAGTCAGATGCTTCACCATCCGCCCGATCAGCTGGCTGGTCATGTCCTGAAACTGCAGGCCCGTCACCGCGGCGCCGACATGCTGGTTGATCTCGCTCTGGATTGTTTCCAGGCGCAGGGCATAACTCGGGGGGATGTTGTTCGACATCATGCTGTCCACGACTTCTTGTTGCCTGGTGACCGCGTGGTGAATCGCCATGAAATTTGTGCACAACTTCTTGATGGCTTCCTCAAGCAGCACATCCATCTGCACCAGATCACGTTCCACTTCGGCCAGATGCTGGTCGCCGTGCACCGACACTCCAGACAGCAGATCCAATACCTGCACATTCACCTGTTCGCCGGGCGACATGTCATTTGCAGCCATGGCTGGCTTCACAGGAAGTTGAATAGCGACAGGCCCGAAACTGTCACAAAGGAGCGCTGCGCGGCTTCGAGCGTGATCTGCTGCTGCGAGAGCCGCGTCAGCGCCTCGTTGTAATCGAGGTCCTGCAGGTCGGACAGGATCTGGCTGTACTGGATATGGCGATCCTCGCCCGCAGAGTCGAGCGCATCGAGCTCCTGCAAACGCGAGCCGAGCGATGCGCGAACCGTGAGTACATTGTCCAGCGCCAGGTCCACATTGCCGTTGGCGGTTGCCAGCGCGGTTGCCAGCCCCGCGGTGCCGGGCGTTTCAAGCCGTTCTATGAGTGCACCCAGGGTCTGGAAGATTCCCTGGCCACCGTCCTGGAACACGCTCTGCCCTGGATTGCTGACCGCCATCTGGCGCGTGGCATCGACCTGCATCAGTCGCTGCCCCTGATCGCCCTGATACGCGGCGCTGGCTATAGTGGTGGTCCCTACGACAATTGTCGTTTCTTCAAACGGAGCCGTCGTGGTCTGAAAGCCGGAGAACATGTAGTTTCCCGTTGCATCACGGCTGTTGGCCAAGCCCAACAGCTCTTCAAAGCGGCCGCGTAATTCGGTTGCCATGAAGCCGCGTTCGGTATCGCTTAATGCGCCATTGCCCGCGGCGATGACGGTGGTTTTTACGTCCTGCAGCAGCGTCGTCACACTCGACAGCGTGCCCTCCACCGCACTGAGCGAGCTTTTGGCGTACTGGCGGTTGACGCCATATTGGGTGTTGAGCGACTGCGACTGCGTGACCTCGAGCGCACGCGCGGCAGCGACCGGATCGTCCGACGGGGTAAGGATGCGACGGCCGGAGGCGATCTGCTGCTGCGTCCGGACCAGACCGGACTGCAGTTCACCAAGTTGGGCCGCGCCGGATTCAAACAGGGTTTGGGTGCTGATACGCATGATGTTCGTTTCCCTTCTTATCGACCGAGCGAAAGCAGCACATCGAACATCTCGCTGGCAATCTGCATGACCTTGCCGGCCGCCTGATAGGCCTGCTGGTAACGCAGCAGGTTGGTCGCCTCTTCGTCGAGGTTGACGCCCGATTCGGACTGCAGCGAAAGGTTTACCTCGGACAGGAGCCTGCCCGCCGCGCTGCTGGTTACTTCAAGCTCGCGAGCCTTGTTGCCGATCTGGCTGACGATCTGAGAGTAAGCGCCCTGATACGTGGTAGTGCCGCCGTTCATCGTGTTACTGGTTTGCAATCCACCCAGCAGCAGGGCGTTGCGGTTGTCGCCCACGCCGAACGGAGTAGCCGCCACGGTGAAGCTGTCGCCATCGACCGGGGCAGTGCTGGTGGGACTGCTGAGGACAAAGCTGATGCCGCCGAAGCTGATGGTGGCGCCTTCGACATAGGGCACGGGGGCACCCGCGGGATAAGAAGTCGTGGTAGGCGGAGTACCCGTATCGGTCACCGTCACTGGAGTCGGCAGGATAAACCCGTCACCATTCACAGCATCGACTTTGTAGGCGAATGTCACCGGTGCGGCAAGCGGTGTCGTGTAGCTGCCATCGACCGTGGCGGCACCGATGGCAACATTCCCGCCATTGGTGCCGGATGCCGACGTGCCGACCGGGGCGGCCGGCAAGGCAGCGGCTGCCGCGATTTGCCTGGGGTCGCCGATTGCGACAGCAAAACTGGCTGCGGCATTGGCAGGCGGACGAATCAGGAAGCTGTCACCTGCAGCAGGCGTTCCGGTCAGGCTTAAAGTCATCCCGTCCACGGTATCCCCGGAGACGACGGTGACCGGGCTGCCACTGGGTTGGCGGGCCAGGGTGTAAACAGCGCCGTCGAACGTCAGCAGGTAGTCGCTGCCGGTCAGCGCACTGGCGTCGCTGATTCCGGCAGAAATGTTTGCAGTTCCGGTGTTGGCAGCGTCCGCAGCCACCATGTGCGTCGGGATGCTGAAG
>CAYGMS010000372.1:0-2714 GCA_964350905.1 uncultured Thiobacillus sp.
GGATAAAGGCCCGGGTCAGCAGCGGATAGTCCTTGACCTCGACCATGCGGCCCACCGCACCAAACACGATGCTTTCGGGGTGGGCAAAATCGGGGCGGGGACCCACGCGCGGGCAAAATTTGCTGCTGTCGACCCCATTGTAAATCTGGTGCAGTTTGTGCGGCGGCACACGAATCGCTACTCGCAACCAGGTTTCGAGATCCTGGCTCACTGCGATGTAGTTCGACACCAGCGGCTGTAATGCGCGCCGCATCAGGTTGTATTTCCAGTTCTGCCCATGCAGGTCGAATACATCGCGACCATGCTCGCCATGCACCGTGGCGCGCACGCCGGCAACCGCAGCCACACACTGCGCTTCCAGCGCGGCCAGATTGCGGGTGTGGACCAGATCGGGCTTGAGCCGGCGCAACAGCTTCCAGAGCCGTAGCGCCCAGCCCAGCCCATGCCCCGGTGCGCGGTGCAATGCATAGAAATCGACTGGCTGCGCCGTGATGCGCTGGCGAAAATCGCTGTAGTCGGTGAGTGCAATCACGCTATGGCGATAGCGTTGCGGTGACAAAGTATTGAACAGGTTCACCATGCCATTTTCCATGCCGCCCGTGTCGAAACGGTGGACAATGTGCACGATGTGTTCGATCACTGGCCGTCGACCTGATCGAGCGTGCGCCCAATCGCCTCATTCATGTCCGCAGTAAATCGTGACAGCGTGGCAGCCGCCGCATCCAGCTCGACCTCCTCATACGGCGTGGCGATCAGCACCGACAAGCCATCGTCGCGCTTCATGCGCACCCGGTCAAGAGCCAGACTCAGCTTGGCCATGTGGTCGTTCACGACAGGGCGCTGGTTGATCAGGTTCCACTGCCACACCAGCAGCCGCTGACCATTGCTGCCGCGCAGCTTGGCCTGACGCACCTGCTGCGACAGGCCATTGATCTGCACCGTCACAATGGCTTCACCCACATTGGACCACGCTGGATCCTTCTGTTTGATCATGTAATTTTGCGAGTTCACCAACTCGGCATCCTGCCGCTGCGTCACGTAGTAATTCAATTCCAGCAATACATTACGCCCGGCCTGGGTATAGGACTGACGCATCTGGCGATCGGCCCCAATCCAGTGGGGAACCCAGGTGGTGAACGCTTCGGCGGGTTGCCAGCCACCCTGTGCCTCGGCCTGCAACTCGGGCATGACGGGCAGCGGTCGGGCGCTCAGCCAGCCCGCATAGAGCGGCCACAAACCTGCTGTCAGCAAGCTAATCAACATGACCGGCAACATGGGGCACGCACGCATGCCGGCTACAGCCGGAACCGGAGATACATGCTCCGGTTCCGGCTGGTCATCCTCACGCCAGAAGCTGCCGATCCAGAACAGCAGCAACATGACGATGCCAAAAAACACCCAGCCGTAAATGTAATGGTCGACCCCCAGTGCCAGCTTCATGTCGGACAGGTGCGCAATCATCACGATCATGTAGGCACGGCCACTATTGGCAAAGATCGGTACGATGATGGCGGCAATGGAAAACAACAGGCGCCGCTTCCACGAACGAAAGGTGAGATAAGCGTACAGCACGCCGAGCGTAATCGAGGCGATCAGATACCGCAGGCCGGAACAGCCTTCAACCACCGACCAGTCGCCACTGGGAATGCTGAAAAACAGACCCTCACGGTACACCGGAATCCCCGTGGCCTGCAGCATCGCCACGGTGAAATCGGCAGTCACACCCATCAAGGGCTGGATCAGGAATTCCCCCATCGGCACGGCAAACAGCAGGAACATCAGGGGGAAAAATGCAGCCCATACAAACTGTGCGCCGAGCAAGGTCCACACCACAGCGATCAGCATGACAATGTAGGCATATTGCGCAACGACGTTGACGCTGCCCGCATCCGCCAGCAGCCAGCCAGCGCCAGCCAGCGCCAGCAGGACCAGGCCGCGCAGATCCGGGCGCGGCGATACCTGCGACAGCACATCCCAGCGCCGCCAGATCAACCAGATGCTGATAGGAAAAATAAGGTAGCCATGAGCGAAGGTTTCCGAACGCTCCCACACCTCGGCCATCGAATAAAACGTCGACCAGAACATCGCAGTCAGCAACAACAGGGCGCTTAGGGTCAGCGCGCCGGCGCGCAACCAGTCGCTGCGTGAAGGAGCAATCAGGGAATCGGGCAGAGCACTCATGGGTGGCCAGTCTCAAAAACAGGAGGAGCGATCGGCGCCGCTTCAATCGGGGCGCCTTCAAACAGGGAATCGATTGCGCCCAGATTATGGGCCCAGTCGTAATGCGCCAGGATGCAGTCGCGTGCGCCAGCGGCAGACGCGGCGGTTCGCAATTGAGCCACGACCGTTTGCGCAAACTCGGCCTCGCCCTGTGCCAGGATGAAATCACGGCCCGCCTGGGCACGCAATCCTTCAGCCGCCTGGGTACTGGCCACAACCGGTCGCGCCATTGCCATCGCTTCGAGTACCTTGTTCTGCACGCCCCGCGCAATTCGCAGCGGCGCCACGGCGCAGGCCGCATGCGCCAGATAGGGACGGACATCAGGCACGCCACCCGTAACGACCACACCGGGCTGGCGCGCCAATTCGGTCACAGCCTCGCTGGGCCGGCTGCCGACGATGGTGAACTGCGCTTCTGGTATCGCTTCTCGAATAGCCGGGAATATCCGCCCGGCAAACCAGCTGACGGCATCGATATTCGGCCAGTAATCCAT
>CAYGMS010000373.1:0-2707 GCA_964350905.1 uncultured Thiobacillus sp.
CGCTGTTGAGCAGGTCCAGATCATCGGGCCTGCCCTGGCCATGTTCAATGCGGTGAATCACTCGGTACATCCAGCCGGTGCCTTCGCGACACGGCGTGCACTGGCCGCATGATTCTTCAAAATAGAAATAAGACAGACGCTCCAGCGCACGCACCATGCACACGGTCTCGTCCATCACGATGACCGCGCCGGAGCCGAGCATGGAACCCGCCTTGGCAATGGAATCGAAGTCCATGGTGCAGTCCATCATGATCTCGGCTGGCAGAACCGGGGCAGATGAACCGCCCGGGATCACCGCTTTCAGCGTGTGCCCGGTGCGCACACCGCCGGCCATGTCCAGCAGCTTGGAAAACGGCGTGCCGAGCGGCACTTCGTAATTACCCGGTTTGTTGACGTGGCCCGACACTGAAAACAGCTTGGAGCCGCCATTGTTTGGCTTGCCCAGCTCCAGAAAAGCCTGGCCGCCGTGCTGCATGATCCACGGCACGCTGGCCAGCGTCTCGGTGTTGTTGATGGTGGTCGGCTTGCCATACAGGCCAAAGCTCGCGGGGAACGGTGGCTTGAAGCGCGGCTGGCCCTTCTTGCCTTCGATCGATTCGAGCAACGCCGTCTCTTCGCCGCAGATGTAGGCACCGTAGCCATGGTGCGCATGCAACTGAAAACAGAAATCGGTGCCGAACAAGTTGTCGCCGAGATAGCCTGCCTCGCGCGCCTCGTTCAAGGCACGTTCGAAAATGCTGTAGCAATCGAAGATTTCGCCATGGATGTAGTTATAGCCCACCCGTGCGCCCAGCACGTAGCCGGCAATGGCCATGCCTTCGATCAGCTGATGCGGGTTGTAGCGCAGGATGTCGCGATCCTTGAACGTGCCCGGCTCGCCTTCGTCACTGTTGCAAACGATGTACTTGTCGCCCGGGAACGCACGCGGCATGAAGCTCCACTTGAGCCCGGTCGGGAAGCCCGCGCCCCCGCGTCCACGCAGCGCGCTGGTCTTGAGTTCGGCAATGATGTCGTCACCCGGCATCTGCTCGGTGATGATCCGGCGCAAGGCCTGATAGCCGCCGTTCGCTACGTAAGTTTCCAGCGATGCGGGATTGGCGTGTGCCTGGGTCCAGCTGCAGACCTGTTGATCGGGGGTAAGCAGGCTCATTTCAGCTTATCCAGGAGTTCGTCCAGCTTTTCGGGTGTGAGGTGCGTGTGCATGGCATGGTTGTTGTGCAGACACATCGGTGCATCGCCGCAGGCACCCATGCACTCGCCTTCCTTCAGGGTATACCGCCCATCCTCGGTGGTTTCGCCAAAACCAATGCCAAGCTTCTTTTTAAGATGCTCGCCCAGTTCACCCGCCCCCATCAGCATGCACGGCAGATTGGTGCACAGCGTGATCTTGTGCTGCCCGGTGGGCGTGGTGTCGTACATGTTGTAGAACGTGGCCACCTCATACGCCGCGATGGCCGGCATGTCGAGATAATCGGCAATGTACTCGATCAGTTCGGGCTTCAGCCAGCCGCGCTCGACCTGCGCAATACGCAGTGCGGCCATCACCGCAGACTGCTTCTGATCAGCCGGATATTTGGCGATTTCCACATCAATCTGTGCAAGGGATTCAGCACTCAGCAGACGGCGGTTCGAATCAGGATTGGCCATCAGCGGTCGATCTCCCCAAAAACAATATCCTGCGTACCAATGATGGCCACGACGTCGGCAATCATGTGGCCGCGCGACATTTCATCGAGTGCAGCCAGATGCGCATAGCCGGGCGCACGAATCTTCAGACGGTAGGGCTTGTTGGCGCCATCAGATACCAGATAAATACCGAATTCACCCTTGGGATGCTCCACTGCAGCGTAGGCTTCGCCCGCGGGAACATGCATCCCTTCTGTAAAGAGCTTGAAATGATGGATCAGCTCTTCCATGTTCTGCTTCATGTCGAGCCGCGATGGCGGTGCAACCTTGTGGTTCTCGACGATGACCGGCCCCGGGTTCTTGCGCAGCCAGTCGACGCACTGCTTGATGATGCGGTTGGACTGACGGAACTCCTCGATCCGGACCAGATAGCGGTCGTAGCAGTCGCCGTTGGTTCCGACCGGAATATCGAAGTCCATGCGATCGTAGACTTCGTACGGCTGCTTCTTGCGCAGATCCCATTCGATACCGGAGCCGCGCAGCATGGGGCCGCTGAAACCCAAGGCCAGGGCGCGTTCGGGCGACACCACGCCAATGCCCACCGTGCGCTGCTTCCAGATGCGGTTGTCGGTCAGCAGGGTTTCGTATTCGTCGACGTAAGTCGGGAAACGCTGGGTGAAGTCATCGATGAAATCGAGCAGCGAACCCTGACGGTTGGCGTTCATCGATTTCATCGCGGCGTCATTGCGGGTGTGCTGCGCCTGATACTGCGGCATCGTGTCGGGCAGATCACGGTAGACGCCACCGGGACGGTAATAGGCCGCATGGAGCCGCGCGCCGGATACCGCTTCATAGCAGTCCATCAGGTCTTCACGTTCGCGGAATGCATACAGAAAGACCGTCATCGCGCCCACGTCCAGCGCATGGGCGCCCAGCCACAGAAGGTGATTGAGCACGCGGGTGATTTCGTCGAACATCACGCGGATGTATTGCGCCCGCTCCGGCACCTGGATGCCCAGGAGTTTTTCGATCGCCATCACATAGGCGTGCTCGTTGACCATCATCGACACATAGTCGAGGC
>CAYGMS010000374.1:0-2706 GCA_964350905.1 uncultured Thiobacillus sp.
GTCAGTTTGGCCAGACGACGTAGATTCTGTACCGCAGCAGCCAGGGTGAATTCGTCGCTCGCACCGCTGAGCCCACGCAGTCGAAGTCGATCCAGTTTGAGTATTCGCTTGAGATGGGCAAACAGCATCTCAACCTTCTTGCGTTCGCAACGCGAACGCAAGTATTCGGGGGTTGCGGCGATGCGCCGGGCCACATCACGTGCGGCCGGTGGCTTATGACATGAGTCATGATGGCGACAAGCTCCATCAACATTCTGGAGTGTTGGAAGTCTCACAACTGCATTGTTGACAAGGCTCTGATACAAAAAAGCCACCCCGAAGGGTGGCTCCAGTACGTGATCAAGCAAGCAGCTGCTTGGCCAGGGCGACTTCAATGCTGTCCCCCGACTGGTTCAGAACGTCCAGGCCGGAATCCGGCATGTCGCCAGATGTCGACTGAGACACGGCGATCTTCTTTGCCATGAGTTCCAGACATCCCATCTGGGCCGACCCTGCATAGCCCAAAAAGTACACATCCACGTCCTGCTTCTGGCCGATCCGCCAACTGCGACGGGAGGCTTGCTGCAGGGTATAGACGTTGTAACCGCTTTGCATGAACACGATGGTCGGGAATTCCAGCATGTCGAGCCCGGTTTTGACCAGCTCAGGGTTGGTGATGATCACCTCCACACCGCGGTCAACCTGATCGAACAGCCAATCTTCCCGCTTTGACGCATCGACGCTTGCCCTCAACACCGCCGTCTTGAAACCTTCCTTTTCAAGAAAGTTTTTCAGTCGGGTGGTGGTGTCACGAGTGCCGGTGTAGGTCGAGTACACCAGAATCCTCCGGCCGCGTGCCTTCTCCGCTTTGCAAATACGCAGCAGTTCCAGCTCTTTCGGACTTGCCTCCGTACCATTCATCAACGCCGGCACGAAAGCGAGTTGCTGCTTCGATCGGGGATGGCGAACCAGCTCGTCACGGAAACACGTATCCGGCCAGGCAAGCAGCACGTTCAGGACAACGCCCAGCAAGCTGGTGTCGCCCTTCCTGAGCGCCTCACGGAGATCTTCGCGCAAGCTCATGCTCAACTCGCGGTAAATCCCGGACATCGCCTCCGTCATCGGGACTTCCGTGAAATGCTCTCGGTAAGGCGGCAGAACATCACCGCCTATATCCTTGAGCTTCAGGAACACCGTCTGCGGCAGCACATAACGCATGATGCCCTTCGGGCCGAATCCTGGTCCCTTGGAGGTGCGGTGCGTGATGTTCTTGCCCCGCGCCGTGCGATGCGACTCGCTTTCAGTCTCCTTGAACACGTCCTTCAGGATGCCGTGATCGCGCATGAACGACATGCCGGCAGGCCCCAGCGAATTGCGGTTGTTGTAGCCGAAACCATCCTCGATCATCAAACCCGGGTTAAGCCGGTGCAGGAGATAGAACAGATCGTCGGCATAGCCGCCCATCAGGGTGCCGGTCAGGAGCAGGGTTTTCTGGCACTTGCGTGCAAGAACCCCCATCGCCTGCCCTTGCGCGGATCCCTCGTTCTTGTACTCGTGCCCCTCATCCACCACGAGAAGGCCGAAGTACCCCTGCGGAAGGTAGCGCTTGATGAACTCGGTTGCCTGGTAGCCGCCCTGCCCGAAGGAGAACTCGGTGTTGGCCATTGCACGCTCCATTCTGCGTGCCTGCCGGTCTGTAAAGAACAGATCGCCTTTATCATCCATCAGATTGATGAACTCGTAGACGTTGTCCTCAAGCATCCCGGACAGCATGTCCTCGCCGAACCGATCCAGCAGCCTGTCGGCCGTTTTGGAACCGATGGTCGGTATCTGACGCAGGCTCTCCATAACCAGCTCACGCCGGGATTGGGTGTTTCCACGTTTCGATACCAGCGTCCAAAGACGTTCTCCGCATGGCACCCTGTCTTCTAACAGCGCTCCATCCACTACCCGCTTCACCGACTGCTGATTGGTGCAATAGGATCGCGTCTGATTGAGCCTGCTTTCAGCCAAGGTCGCTGGCAAGGGGTTGCCCTCGTCATCCACCAGCAAAGCGCCGCACTTCGGACAGGCGGCATAGGTTCTCACCTGCTTGTCCTGTCCTTCACCCACGATAGTCCGCTTATGGGTGTAGGCCGGCTTCCAGTTGAATCCCATGCGCATGCGCACACGTCCCATGACAAAGAACTCTGGAACGACCGGCTTCTCACGCAACTCCCGTAACTGCAGGAGTTTGCGCAACGTGTCAGGGCCGTTGAGAATCCAGACCCGGGCATTAGGCACCGTCGCCTTGATTTCGCGCCGCCACTTGTAGACAAGATGCGGTGGCGCGATCACCAATGTGCGGCGATAGCCCTCCTCGTGCATGACTGCCGCGGCGGCAATCGCCATCATGGTTTTACCCGTACCCATTTCAGCGTTGATGATCGCTGCGGGCTGGGCTTCGTCGACCAGAAGGCGCGTTACAGCCTGGACTGCATCCTGCTGAGGCGGAAAAGGCTTGCGAAGCAACGCTTCCATCAGGATGGCATGCCTGGAATTCGGCACACCATCGTAGATTGGCGGATTCTGCTGCTGAACCGCGCTCAGTAGCCCTTCCCCGAACTCGTGAATGAAATCGCTCAAAGGAATGACTTCCTGCTGCGATACTTCAATGACTGCTTCCATGACGACTCTCCTGAAAAACGCGGAGGCAGCCGTCCCCTTGCGGGGTGGTTGCACCCCGCT
>CAYGMS010000375.1:0-2690 GCA_964350905.1 uncultured Thiobacillus sp.
TTCGTGTACCGCCGCGCAAACTGCACCAGATCTACAATGGGGTCGACAGCAGTAAATTTTGCCCGCGCGTGGGTCCCCGCCCCGATTTTGCCCATCCCGAAAGCATTGTGTTTGGTGCGGTGGGCCGCATGGTCGAGGTCAAGGACTACCCGCTGCTGACGCGGGCCTTTATCCAGATGGTGCGGCAGCAGCCCGAACGCGCCGAGCGTGCACGACTGGTTATTATCGGCGAGGGGCCGGCGCGTTCGGTTTGCCTGGAAATGCTGCGGGCCGAGGGGCTGCATCATCTGGCCTGGATGCCGGGTGAGCGTCAGGATATCGCCGAGGTCATGCAGGTGTTTGATGTGTTTGTCCTGCCGTCCAAAAACGAGGGGATATCCAATACCATTCTGGAAGCGCTGGCGAGCGGGCTGCCGGTCATTGCCACGGCTGTGGGCGGCAATGTGGAACTGGTCGAGGAGGGCGTGAATGGTCGCCTGGTCGAACCGGGCAACGTGGCCGGGATGGCACAGGCCTTGCTGGGTTATCTTGATGTGCCTGCCCGCATTGCCGAGCATGGCGGGAATGCGCGGCGAGCGGCCGTGCAGCGCTTCAGCATTCCCGCCATGGCCGCGGCGTATGCGGCGGTATATGACAAGACACTGGCTCGCCGGCGCTGATGCGCCATCAGGCAGCCTGAAATTTCGACACAATAAGGGACGGAAACACGCGCATGTGCGGCATCACGGGGATTTTTGATATCAGCGGGAGCAACGAGATTTCACGCGATTTGTTGCATCGCATGAATGAAACGCAGTTTCATCGTGGCCCCGACGAGGGCGGCCTGCACCTGGAACCGGGGTTGGGGCTGGGCCACCGCCGGTTGTCGATCATTGATTTGTCCTCCGGTCAGCAACCGCTGTTCAATGAGGACGGCTCGGTCGTGGTCGTGTTCAACGGCGAAATCTACAACTTTCAGGAACTGGTGCCCGAACTCGAAGCGCTCGGTCATGTCTTTCGCACCCATTCCGATACTGAGGTCATCGTCCATGCCTGGGAGGCATGGGGTGAGGCCTGTGTTGCGCGTTTCCGGGGCATGTTTGCATTCGCCTTGTGGGACCGCAATCAGGAAACCCTGTTTGTGGTGCGCGACCGTTTTGGCGTCAAGCCGTTGTATTACGCGTTTCTCGATACCGGCGAATTCATTTTCAGCTCCGAACTGAAGGCGTTGATGGTGCATCCCTGTCTGGCACGCGATATCGATCCGCTGGCCGTCGAGGAATACTTTGCCTACGGCTATGTACCCGAGCCACGCACCATCTTCAAGGGCGCATGCAAACTGCCGCCTGGCTTTACGCTCACCCTCAAGCGCGGCAAAACGCGCGCGCTACCCAGACAGTATTGGGACATGCCTTTTACCCCGGTGGCGGTGAAAGACGAAGCCAGCGCGATGGATGAACTGGTCGAGCGAATGAAGGAGTCGGTCCGGCTGCGCATGATTGCCGATGTGCCGCTCGGTGCGTTCCTGTCGGGCGGCGTGGATTCCAGCGCGGTGGTGGCGATGATGGCCACGCAGTCATCCACGCCGGTGATTACCTGCTCGATTGGCTTCGACGATCCCGCATTCAATGAGATCGAATACGCCCAGCAGGTCGCCGACCGCTACCGCACCGACCACCATGTCGAAACGGTTGCCGCCAATGATTTCAGCCTGGTGGGCAAGCTCGCGCAGGTGTATGACGAACCTTACGCCGACTCGTCGGCCCTGCCGACGTACCGGGTCTGCGAACTGGCGCGCAAGCACGTGAAAGTGGCGCTCTCGGGTGATGGCGGCGATGAACACTTTGCCGGCTATCGACGCTACCGCTGGTTTCGCTACGAGGAGCGGATGCGTTCGGTGATGCCGCTGATGCTGCGCCGCCCTCTGTTCGGTGCGCTCGGCAAGCTGTATCCCAAGGCCGATTGGGCACCCAAGGTTTTCCGCGCCAAGACCACGTTCGAGGCACTTGCGCGCGATACGGTCGAAGGCTATTTCCACGGCGTTTCTCTGCTGTCGGATGCACAGCGCAAGCAATTGTTTTCGCCTACTTTCAAACGCGAACTGCAGGGTTACGAAGCCGTGGAAGTGCTGCGCCGGCATGCGGCGGTTGCGCCCACCGACGACCCGCTCTCGCTGGTGCAGTATCTCGACATGAAGACCTATCTGGTCGGCGACATCCTCACCAAGGTGGACCGGGCCAGCATGGCGCATGCACTCGAAGTGCGCGAGCCGTTGCTCGATCACGAACTGATGGGCTGGGTGTCCGGATTGCCCATCGACCTCAAGCTGCGCGGCACCGAGGGCAAATACCTGCTTAAAAAATCGATGGAGCCCTATCTGCCGCATGGCGTGTTGTATCGTAAAAAGATGGGCTTTTCGGTGCCGCTGGCAGCGTGGTTCCGTGGGCCGCTGGCTGCCACGATTCGTAGTGTGGTGCTGGGCGAGCGTCTGGCTTCAACCGACCTGTTCAACCAGGATTTTTTGCGCAACGTGCTGGAAGCGCATCAATCCGGGCGGCGTGATTATTCGGTGATCCTGTGGACGGTGCTGATGTTCGATGCCTTTCTGGGGCAGGTGCTGGGCATGGATACAGTGGAGCAGCAGGCCGCATGAAAATCCTGCATGTCTTCGACCATACGCTGCCGCTGCACTCCGGCTACACGTTTCGCAG
>CAYGMS010000376.1:0-2672 GCA_964350905.1 uncultured Thiobacillus sp.
CGCCACCGCAGCGCGCTATGGCATGAACATCGGCGACGTGCAGTCGGCAGTGGCCAACCTCATCGGCGGCGAGAACATCGGTGAAACGGTCGAAGGGCTGGCGCGTTATCCGATCAACGTGCGTTATCCGCGCGAATGGCGCGACACACCGGCCAAGCTCGCCGCGTTGCCCATCCTCACGCCCAACGGCAGCCAGATCACGCTGGGCACCGTGGCGACCGTCAAGATTACCGATGGCCCGCCCATGCTCAAGAGCGAGAATGCGCGGCCCTCGGGCTGGGTCTATGTCGATGTGCGCGGGCGCGATCTGGCGTCCACCGTGGCCGATCTTCAAGCCGCCGTGGCGGCCAGGGTCAAGCTCGAGCCCGGCATGAGCCTGGCCTATTCCGGCCAGTTCGAGTTCATGGAGCGTGCCAACAAGCGGCTCAAGCTTGTCGTCCCCGCCACGCTGCTGATCATTTTCGTGCTGCTTTATCTCACCTTCAGTCGCTTCGACGAGGCCGTGCTCATCATGGCCACATTGCCGTTCGCACTCACCGGTGGCATCTGGTTTCTCTACGCCATGGATTACCAGTTGTCGATTGCCACCGGCGTCGGCTTCATCGCGCTGGCCGGCGTGTCGGCCGAGTTCGGCGTCATCATGCTGCTGTATCTGAAAAACGCCTGGGAAGCGAAACAGGAAGCCGGAAAAACCGGCGAGGCTGACCTCGTCGATGCCATCCGCGAAGGCGCGGTGCAGCGTGTGCGCCCCAAGGCCATGACTGTCGCCGTCATCGTCGCCGGCCTGCTGCCCATTCTGCTGGGCACGGGCACCGGTAGCGAGGTGATGAGCCGCATCGCCGCCCCCATGGTCGGCGGCATGCTCAGTGCGCCGCTGCTGTCGCTGTTTGTCGTGCCTGCAGCTTATCGGCTGATGCGGCGGCGCAAGCAGCCTGTATCCGGTTCGGTGCAGTCGCAGGCCGAAACGGTTTAAGACAGTTGCACCGCGTATCGCCAGGCAGTGGTTTCCCGCAGGGGAGGCTTGGCGGTATCCTTGTGTTTTGCCTTAAGCGATGACGAACATGAAAAAAGCTGCCAACCTCACCGCCCTGATCGACATGGTCCACGAAGCCGTCTACGAAGTCGACGAACTGCGCGCCTGCCTGGAACACGACGACGACGAAGCCGCCACCTACACCCCGTACCTTGATCCGCTCGACGCCATGCTGCGCGAACTGCACGAATCGATGGCGTCGGGGAAATATCAAGGCGTAGGCACGGGTGAGGATCTGGCCTTCATGCCCCTGTTCAAAAAGCACGAACGCAGTATTCCGTTCCGCGAGCTGCTGCGCATGATTAACGCGACGCATCGGGAAGGGTATGAGGCCTGACAGATTCAGGCGTGGTCTCCACATCGAAAATGGATTTGACTTCAAACGTGCCCATCTCAACGGGATGCCGCATAGGATGGCTAATTAACGTTAGGCACTTATGAAAGTACATGCTGCGATTTTAAGCATCTCATTGAGGCACACATGCACATTCGCAGGCTAATCGCACTCGTAATCTTCCTTTTCTCGGCATTTGTCGGATATGTTGGCTACGGCATACTCATACAAGGCTCGGATGGATATACTAAGCTGTCCGGACTGATAATCTGTGGGTTTGCCATAGGCGGAGTCTTGCTGTCGTTGACAGTAGGCTTGATACAGGGAAAAGTATTTCTTAAGGAACTCCAAACCTTGGACTTGGGTCCCGGTTTGCCGCTTCCAAGGAGTTGGGACCGCCCAATTCTTGTGGGCTTCTTCGGTTTGATTGGCATCGGGTGCTTTTATGTGTTGGGAAAGGCACTTTTCACCGGCACGATAGATAGCGTTTTGGGGGATGTCCGTATTCACTTCCATCAACAGCCAGTCGCGTTCATTATCCAATCTGCTTTCTGGTCTGGATTGGGCACCGCCTTCATTTGGATAAGCAGGCGTGCCGCCCGTCATAACAAAAACGTCAGATCGAAAGCGGTCAATGCACGACGAGTCCGATGACGCCTATCCAGTCGATCAACCGGACGCAAATTCATGGTGGGTTGTTTCCTGTTTATCAGGCATTGCGGCATTGCCTTTTATGCCGTGTTTTCGGGAGATTGATCATGGAACTCAGCGAAGAGGAAAAAGCCAAACTGGCCCGGCAATACGACAAACTGGCCAGTAAATTCAATGAACTCTATCTGGCAGGAAAGGAACGTGGGCGCGAATCCATGACCGTGGCGCTGGAAAAAGCCCACGAGCAGATGACGACACTGGGAGAATTCACTGCGGAACATGGGGCTGAACTAAAAAACTACATGGCCCGCGACCTGGAGCAGACCATAGCGGATGCCCAGCGATTGGGCGAAGAAGCCAAGGAGCGACTGAATCCCGGACGCCTGGGCGCGGGTGCGCTGGCCTCGCTGGCAACCGTGCTGGAATCGACCGGCAATGCGCTGCACTCGCTGAGTGAAAAAACAAAGGGAAAGCTCACGTACAAAACCGGCGAGATCACATCCGCCGGCACGCTGACCTGCCAGGCGTGTGGCGAGGCCATACATCTCAAGCAAACAGGGCATATCCCACCATGCCCCAAATGCAGTGCGACGCTGTTTCACAAGGGTTATTGATTACAAATGCGGGGTCAGGAGAACCATGCGTTCAGCCTGA
>CAYGMS010000377.1:0-2672 GCA_964350905.1 uncultured Thiobacillus sp.
AATCAATGCTGCACTCGGCAAAAATATCGGTGATCTGTTGATAAATGCGCCGCTCACTGGCACGAATGGAGCGCACTCGCTCCAGCAACTCACGAAAATAGTCTTTGCCAAAGTAGCGGCCATTTTTTAGTCGTTCATCATCCATGGCAAAACCCTTGATGATGTATTCCTTGATCAAGGCCGTCGCCCAGATACGGAATTGTGTCGCCTGCGCCGAATTGACCCGGTAGCCCACCGAGATCACCGCGTCCAGGTTGTAGTACTTGGCTTTGCCGGTTTGGGTTTTGCCTTCAATCGCCCCGTGGGCAGTGGTATGTTCCAAAATGGAACATACCACCTCTTCTTGTAACTCATTGCTTTCAAATATGTTTTTCAGGTGCTTGGTAATCGCCGGGCGCTGCACGCCAAACAGTTCGGCCATGCGTTCCTGCGTCAGCCAGATGCTTTCATTGCTGAGCAGTACCTCCACTTTGATATTGCCATTAGGCGCGCTGTAGAGCAGAAATTCAGTCGTTTGATCGCGCAATGTGAGTTTGTGTTTGGACATGGTTTTCCTCTTCCGTGTCATGCCATTAAGATGCGCACATGCCCCCAGAGCAGTTGTCCCACAGGCTGTGGGACAACTTCACCCACCACCGCCAGCACGGCACGGGTTTGCGAGGCCTGAATGCGCTGTTTGATGGCTCCCAGCGCCTGGCGGTAGTCGGTGTGGTGGGTGATGTCGGTCATGTGGTCAAGCCTCCTGCTGCTGCCAGAACGCATGGCGGCTTTTCAGGTGATCCGTCAGCAGCTTCACTGTCGCCTGTTCTGCGGGCGTCGGTACCGCCAAGGCCTCATTCGACAGCGTGCTATGGCTGGTGAAATTGATGATGCGACTGTGATACAGCTGCTTGTCGTCTGGCAACAGGTCAGACCATCTTGGATAGCCCAGAAAGCTGGCCGTTTTCTCATAAAGATTGCGCAGCAGCGTGAAGTGGTAGCGCTCGATTTTTTGATCGACAATGGCCTGCTCGATGGTCTGCATCAGATGCAGATGGTAGGAAAAACTTTTGTTGGAGTCGCCGTGCTTATCAGTCAGTGTGAAACTACCGTCGTCTAAGCGCTCCAGCATGTAGCAGACTTTGCTGTTGAGCTCATTGAAAAGCACATTGTAGAACAGCGGGCTATGCGTCGTGACGATGAACCTCAGATCAGATTGACTGGATTTGATCAGCCCCGCCAAATTGACCGCCAGCTCGATCAAATGATTTTCATCCAGTGAACTCACCGGGTCATCAACAAAGACGTACTTCAGATTGTTGAAGACATCGGTGGATCGGTTGGCGACTTCTGCGATGTTCAGCTCGGCAATCACCTGTTCCAGCAGGGCATTAAAAACACTCCAGATGAAGTTGCTTTCTTCGCCTTTGGAGATTTTGATGTGGGGCTCTTGCTGATTGTTGCCGCGCTCAAATGAAAAACTGACCGACGAAAAGTCCGTGTTGAAATGTGGCGTCAGCTTCTCGCTGGTGTAGTGCTGAAAGGTAGCGGTGATGCTCTGGTCTTGCCCCTGCTCTTCAAGCACCCAGCGGGTGAACGCGTTGGGTTGGATGACCAACTTGGGTTCGGCGTCCCGCTCCAGATCATTTTTCCAATAGAACAGATCTTCCGTGAACGCGCTGTAGTAGAGGACCTTCTTGGCAGCCAATTCTGAGGCCTGAGCCTCTTCACCCTCTGACTTGGGCGAAATCAACTCCTTGAACGCCCGCGACAGGCGGGTCTTGCCGGTGCCGTTGAAGGCGTAGATCAGCTGCACCTTTTTGTTGGCATCTTTGAGCTGCTGGGCAACCTCGATCAGAGTCTTGCTCATCTCAGGCCACTACCTCTTTGGGCTTCGGGAAGTTCAGCAGCAGATCACGGTAATGCTCGTATTGCTTCTGGCGTAGCTCGATTTCGCGGGGCAAGCCTTCGCTGATGGAGTTGGTCAGGGCATCGAACTTATCCAGGATGGCGACGATGCGCGCTTGCTCGGCGAGGGATTTTTCCGGGTCATTAGGGAGCGGGACAGGGATTCTGACTTTCTCCAGCCCATTGATCAGCAATCTATTCACCTTGCCTCGCGACACATGCTTCGCCTTTTCATCAATGAATGCAGCCGTTTGCATCACATAAGAAACATATTTGGGATTCATTGAATGCCGGAAAGCATAGCTGTCGTCGTGAATAGCCACTCGTTCTTGTCCAATCCAGGCGACAGCCTTGCCAACATCCTCCACAGTCTCGCCAACGCCCGCTATGACCACATCGCCTGGCTCTGCATAGCGTAGCGATTCAGCCATATCGTCTCTGACTTTGGAGTGAGCTTGCGCTGCAAACACGCCGTACCGCGTGTAGATCTCGCCGTAATGGATGACGCTGATGCCGTCTTCGACATAGTCCGCCTTGGTAAATCGCTTGCCTCGGATGAATTCCCCAATTTCACCCAGTGCTTTCCATTCGACATCTCCGTCTTCAAAGCGCAAAAGCTGGTCACGATAGTGCTTGTATTGTATTTTTCGGGCTGTAAGCTCGGCTGTAAGCTCGGCTGTAAGCTCGGCTGTAAGCTCGGCAAATGCGTCCAGAATACGGACGATTTCGGCCTGGATTTCAAGCGATTTTTTTGGGTTGTCTGGGCAGGGGATGGGGATTTGATA
>CAYGMS010000378.1:0-2664 GCA_964350905.1 uncultured Thiobacillus sp.
CGACTGGAAGTGAGTCCCACCAGCGAGAGTAATTCGGTAGCAACAAGGGTGCCTCCCCACCAGAGCAGCACCACCGAGGCGACCGCCGCCAGAGTGACCAGATAGCCGAGCAGCAGCATCAGGCCATCTCGGAGACGCAGCCCCCACGAGAGCAAGACGATGGCCAGCGCAGGCAGTACATTGTCAAAGCTGATGATGGGGACCGGAATCATCATCGACACCCCCGCGGCCGAAAGCATTAACCCGTTCAGCACCCGGGCCGGCTTGTTGCTCAAGGGCAGCATGCGGGGTCGTCCCCACAACGCGATGATATTGATGACCCGGTTAATCATGCCTTTCAGCAGCATCCTGACGCGACCATTCATCTCTCGTTTGGCGAGCCAACCCGGCAAGGGCACCGGTTGGCCGATACACAGCCCGTAAGCGATCAACAGGCAAAAAGCACCTACCATGGAGGCCATGCTGGGTAGTGCGATCGGGAAAAGGAGCGGCATTGCCAGTAAACTCAACCAGACCAGCCGTTGCCGGCTGCTCTGGCCAACGCTGTCTGCCAACGTGCCGCCCATTGATGCCAGGTGTGCCCCGGCAATCCGTTCCACGGTAGCCCGTCGTTTGTCCTTCAGGAATTCTGGCTTAGTCAGTGTTTGGGTGCTCTTGTTTGCCACGATTGTCCAAAGAAATGAGTTGCTGGAAAAGAGGGGATGTCCATCGGCTTAATCTTTATGCAAGAGACAATCAGGAAGTCATGGACCCCGCTCTGTCCGGATTGCCAATGAGACCGTCGCATCACGGATTTTCTTCGGTTAAGGGAGTGTGCAATGTGAGCTGTTGGGTCGCACTGAAAAAGCAGCTTTTTGAGGACACAAACTTCCGTAAAAACTGAACATACGACAAGGCTTCGGTCGCAAACTTCGGTTGTTTGCGGCTGAGGCTCGTATTCGCTGCAATCCGTAGCCCCCTCAGCACTGCATCTTCCGGAGAACTCATCCCATGCCCCACACCCGAAAACCCAACGCCGTTCGTGTGGAGTTCACGCCCGACTCACTGGTTCAAACCAACTTGTCTGGCGCGGCCTTTACAGGCGACTGGCTCTGGGTGGCAGGCGACGAAGCCTGTGGCCTGGACCGCCTGCGCCGGCTCGATGCGGTGGGCCGCGAGGCCTTGCGCTTCGGTGAAGTCCGCGACTTTCCGCTGGCCGACCTGCTGGACCTGCCCGGTAAGGCCGATGAGGAGGCCGACCTGGAAGGCATGGCGATGGCCGATGGTTACCTCTGGGTGGTCGGTTCGCATGGCCTCAAGCGCAAGAACGCCAAGCCGGACCGCGGCCACGCCGACAACGCCAAGCGGCTGGCAAAGGTGGCCCTCGACGGCAACCGCCGCCTGCTGGCGTGTCTGCCCATCGAGCCCGACGCCCAGGGCGAGCCCTGCCTGGTACGCCAGGCTCAGGATGGCCGGCGGGCATTGCGGCTGAAGGGCGATGCGCAGGCGAACCTGCTCACTCGGGTGCTCGTCGGCGACCCCCACTTCGGGCCCTACATGGCGATCCCGGGCAAGGACAACGGCTTCGACATCGAAGGCCTGGCGGTGGACGGACGCCGACTGCTGCTGGGCCTGCGTGGCCCGGTGCTGCGCGGCTGGTCGGCGCTGCTCGAGATCGCCGTCGAGGCGCACGGGGATCAACTACGCATGGTGCCCATTGACGAGAGCGGCACGCTGCTGCGCAAGCACTTCCTGCAACTCGACGGTCTGGGCATCCGCGACCTGCACTTCTCCGGCGATGATCTCTATATCCTGGCCGGTCCGACGATGGTGCTCAACGGCGATATCCGTGTCTTCAAATGGCCGCTCGCCAGACCCACGATGAAAGCCAACCGTGAGCCGGTGCGTTTCGAAACGGCGCTGACAGAGTCGGTTTCGCTGCCCCATGGGCGTGGCACCAACCGCGCCGAGGCGATCTGTGACCTGCCGCCCGCGATCTCCGGTGGCAAGCCCTGTTGGCTGGTGCTCTACGACGCTCCGGGCGCCGATCGCCGGGACGGCGAGCACACCGTCTTCGGCGATCTGCTGCGGCATGACTGATGCTTTCCGGTCTAAACCGATAGGGGCTGACAGTGGGCAGTGCCCCGCCATGTCGGTTCCGCGCATCGATCCTGCATCGTCCCTGCAGTTCGTGATCAACGCATCCGCTGGGGCTTTCGACCTTGACGAAAAGCGTGCCGTGATCCAATCGGCCCTCACCGCGCATGGGAGAAAGGGCGAACTGTTGATTTGTCGGCCTGCTGATCTGGCGCGGGTGGCTGCCGAGGCCGCGGCGGCGGCGGTTGCGCGCAGTACGGCTGTGATTGCCGTAGGCGGCGATGGCAGCCTCAACACGGTAGCCCAGGCCGCGCACGCCGCCGGTTGCGCAATGGGTGTCATCCCCTATGGCACCTTCAATTATTTTGCCAGGACGCATGACATACCCACCGAGCCAGCCGCTGCGGCGCGGCAACTGCTGAATGCGCGCCCGCTGCCGGTCCAGGTTGGGGCGATCAACGACCGGATCTTCCTGGTCAACGCCAGCCTCGGCGTCTACCCCGAACTATTGCAGGACCGCGAGGCCTACAAGGCCCGCTTTGGCCGCAGCCGCTGGGTGGCGTTCGTAGCGGCCTGTGCGACGCTGCT
>CAYGMS010000379.1:0-2664 GCA_964350905.1 uncultured Thiobacillus sp.
ATACCGTGGCAATCATTGGCTCAGGCCCCATTGGGATAGCGGCGTTGTTAACGGCGCAGTTCTACTCTCCTGCGCGTTTGGTGATGGTGGATGTGGATGATTCGCGCCTGGAAATGGCGAAAAAGTTTGGTGCAACAGATGTGATTAACAGCGCCAAAAGTGATGCCGCAGCCGAGTTGATGGCGATGACCAAAGACGGTGTTGATGTCGTCATTGAAGCAGTGGGTATCCCGGAAACCTTCGATATCTGTCAAAACTCAGTGCGACCCGGCGGGCATATTGCCAATGTGGGCGTACACGGTACCAGTGTGGATTTACAGCTACAGAAGCTGTGGATCAAGAACATCACGTTAACCACGGGTTTGGTGAATACCAATACCACCCCAATGCTGATGAAAACCCTTGAGTCGGGTAAATTAAAACCGGCAGAGCTGATTACGCATCGCTTCCCGTTCAGTGATTTTATGCACGCCTATGAGGTGTTCGGTAATGCCAGCAAAGAAAAAGCACTAAAAATTATTGTTGATAACAGTTAAGGCCAGGATCGAAAGCGTGTTTACTTGACCAAGGCTTTAGAGCAGGGCTTCTAAGAATAAAAACCGAATAGCCATACCTGAGAACGGCTCCATCTGCGGGCTTCGGGCTCTGCGTCTTTGCTGATAAAGGTGGCGGGGGCGACGTCACCCCAGTTTCAGCAGCCTCGGCTTTGAGTACGGGGTTCATGTGGCCGATTTCTCGACCAAGCATGTGCCAAAAGGCTGCAAACATCGCTACGCCAGCGGCAAGATTAAAGAACAACAGCACTGCCAGGAAAATCGCACTGTCGGCATGGGAGCGGTTTTACGCATTGGCGCTGGTAGGATGGCTGCGTCCGATGATTACCGTATGTACGAACTTGAGAAAGCTCGCGACAGAACCGCAATTCGCCATGCTTGACGCGGACAGCCTGGCCCCTCCGAAAATGGACACGATATGATGTGGCTACTGAAAGCCTTGGCGGTCCTGTTAATCGTGGCCGCATTCGCAATCGTTCTGGCGCGGATCGTTTTCGCCCTCCCGGTTGTCGAGGGTCGGGTTGACGATGCCGCCCTTTCGCCCCCGGAAGACGGTCCGCTGGCCGGTCGGGCTGCGCGGAACCGCCCCGGTCTGACCGGCGTTGCGCCCCTTGGGAGTGGCGCGGACGCTTTTGCCGCCCGTATCCTGCTGGCGGATGCCGCCGTCTCCTCCATCGACGCGCAATACTACATCTGGCACGGCGACCTGACAGGCTCGCTCTTGCTCGACGCCCTGCGCCGTGCGGCGGATCGTGGCGTGCGCGTGCGACTGCTGCTGGACGATAACGGCACCTCCGGTCTCGATGCGGAAATCGCGCAGCTCGACGCGCACGAGAACGCCGAGGTCCGGCTCTACAATCCGTTCAATCTGCGCCGTTTCAAGCTATTGAGCTTTGGCTTCGACTTCTTCCGGCTCAACCGGCGGATGCACAACAAGTCGTTCACCGTCGACGGACTCGCCACGATCGTCGGCGGGCGCAATGTCGGTGACGAGTACTTCGGAATCGGCGCCACGCCGCTGTTCGTCGATCTGGACGTTCTGGCCGTAGGCAAGATCGTCCCCGAGGTGGCCGCCGACTTTGACCGCTACTGGGCCAGTCCCTCGGTCCATCCGTCCGGGGCCATCGTGGCGGCGACCGGCGGCGATCCAATCTCCGAGCGGTTGACGCGCTGGCGTGATGATCCCCGGTACTACAAATACAAAGCGATCCTGAAGGCGTCAGACATCATCGCGCCTCTGTCCAGGGGCACGCTTGATCTGGAGTGGACCAACGCCGTGCTGGTCAGCGATGACCCGGTAAAAGGGCAGGGGGCAGTGCCGCGCGAGGATCTTCTGACCGGCCAGTTGACCCGCGCGGTCGGTACCATCGAGAGGCGCATCGACGGCGTCACACCCTACTTCGTCCCCTGTACGGCGGGCGTCGAAGCCTTCGCCACGCTGGAGGCCCGGGGCGTCAAGGTCCGGATGCTGACCAACTCACTGGAGGCCACGGACGTGTTGCCGGTCCATGCGGGTTACGCCAAGCGGCGAGAGGCGATGCTCGCATCCGGCGTTGCCCTGTATGAACTTCGCCGCATGGCCACGCCGGAGATCCCCGATGATCTGGGCATCTTCGGCTCGTCGGGCGCGAGCCTGCACGCCAAGACCTTCGCAGTCGACGGTGTGCGCATATTCATCGGCTCGTTCAACTTCGATCCCCGCTCGATCCGGCTCAACACCGAGATGGGTCTGCTGATCGACAGCGAGGCCCTTGCGAACAGGCTGCATGCGGCCTTTGATGACGGGTTTAGTGGCCTCGCCTGGCAGGTCGAGGCGCGGAACGGTGAGCTTGCATGGGTTGATCCGGCGGCCGGCACGCTCACCACGGAGGAGCCGGGGTCGAGCACGTTCCGAAACATCGCGTTGAAGGTGGTCGGATGGCTGCCGGTAGAGTGGCTTCTCTAGCAGCCTGTCTGGCTAGACCGATCGTAGCGAGGGAAAGCCAGACAGGCTGCCAGGCACTGATATTTGCTGTTTGCTGGCCCTCCCGATCCATACGGGCCTTAATGTCAACGGCTGAAAAAGTGCGTTCAGCCGCCCGTCATCGACATGAAGCGCAGGATCTTGTGT
>CAYGMS010000380.1:0-2646 GCA_964350905.1 uncultured Thiobacillus sp.
CGGCCTGAAAAGCAACATTACAAATCAATCACTTAATAGGTGTTTCTTGAGAGCGAAATGGCGTGCAAGAAGAACGAGACCGAACGAAACATAGGCATACCCAAAGACGATAGCGTAAGCACCGGTTGCCCACCAAGCATCAAGCCACACCTTGCGTTGACGCAGGATACCTAGGCCAACAACCGTGAACAGAAGAGCGCCAAATAAATTGTTCAGATAGAACCAACCGCCTGCCAGGGAAAAAGCCATAAGGGCAGTAGCCCAAAGCGCCCTGGCAATGCCAGTGATCGCAGGCGGCACATCGAAAACTCGGGAATACAGCCGATCACGGATGCCCATTATTTTTGCCTAACGTTTAAGTTAAGGGGCGCGCCGCTCGCGGCGCGTCCCAGCGACCGAAGGGAGCGAACTTGAACGCAGTGTTAGGCCGTGTTGGGGTCATATTTTGGTGTAAGTGACTCGATCATGGTGCTTACCTCCGCGTCCTCTCGGCCACGTTCGGCCAGTGAGCAATTGTAGGTGGCGAAAATCATCTGATTTGCCGCACGCAACCACCACTTTGTCCAGAACGTGTCGTCCTCGCTAAATCGGGTGCGGAATCCGGTGAAACGTCCGAATGAAACTGCGGCGAGTGGAATCTCACCAATGAACTCACGTAAGTCATCATCAGTAACGGGCTCGTCCTTCCGATAACTGCTGACCTGAAACGCACCAACTCCCTGCGGGTGTTCAAAGGTCGTGCAGTCGTCGCCGAACTCGTGACTCCAACCTTCTGGAACTTCAATTGACCAGTCTGTGGATTCGTAGCGCATGGCGTTGAGTGGCCTAACGTGCAATATACACCTTGACAGGTGTATATATCTTTAATGGCAAGGTGTATAACATTGAAATTCCTTTGTTTTCTTGTTGAAAATTAAGGGCTCATGTATCGACCAGGGGGACTTATGCCGGCAGGAAACACACCCGCACCTTCATCTCCCAAGCTCCTCGATCAGTTGCGTGACCGGATTCGGGTGAAGCATTACAGTATTCGCACCGAGACGCAATATGTGCAGTGGGTTCGGCGATTCATTTTGTTTCACGGCAAGCGCCATCCCAAGGACTTGGGCGCGCCTGAGGTCGAAGCCTTTCTGACACATCTGGCTGTGGACGGCAACGTGGCGGCAGCAACGCAAAATCAGGCCTTGTCGGCCTTGCTGTTTATGTATCGCGAGGTATTGGATATTCAGCTGCCCTGGCTGGACAAGGTGACGCGCGCGAAGCGGCCGCGTCATTTGCCTGTGGTGCTAACGCGTGACGAAGTTCGTTCGGTGTTGGGGGAAATGGACGGGATATACAGTCTGTTAGGACGCATGCTCTATGGTTCAGGAATGCGCCTGATGGAGCTCATCCGCTTGCGGGTCAAGGATATTGAGTTCACGCGCAGCGAGATCGTGGTGCGTGACGGCAAGGGGGCGAAGGACCGGATGACGATGCTGCCAGAATCGGTGAAGGCGGATTTGCAGGCGCATCTGGCATGGCGGCGCGATCTGTTCGAGCAGGACAGGCAGGCGGGCAAGGCTTCGGTGTATCTGCCGGATGCGCTGGCGCGCAAGTACCCGGGCGCGCCGACGGAGTGGGGCTGGCAGTATGTGTTTCCGTCGGGCAGTTATTCGATTGATCCGCGTAGCGGCGAGGAACGGCGCCATCATCTGGACGAAAAGCTGCTGCAGCGTGCGATGAAGCGGGCGGTACAGGCAGCAGGGCTGGCCAAGCCGGCAACGCCGCATACGCTTCGGCATTCGTTCGCCACGCATCTGCTCGAGCGCGGGCAGGATATCCGCACGATCCAGGAACTGCTGGGCCACAAGGACGTGGCGACGACAATGATCTATACCCATGTATTGAACAAGGGCGGGCGCGGGGTGACAAGCCCGCTGGATGGATGATGCGGAGTGATTTAGTTAGGCTTGGCTTTGTATTTGACGCCCTTGTGACCTTTTAAATCGGCGTCCTGGGTCCACAACGTGGCCTGATGTTCCAATGCCGTGAGCAGGATGATGCTGTCGGCCATGGGGAGTTGATGTTTGGCGGAGTAAAGTGCGGCTGCCAGCGCGGTGTCGGCATTGAAGCCGACGATTTCTCCCCGTGCCATGAAATCGGCCGCTTGGCAGGCTAGCTTCTCTCCGCGCAGTAGGGCAACGCGTTTGCAAACCTCAAATACAGAAAGGCTGGGGACGATGAGGGATTCAGTGTCTTCGAGAATGGGTGCAAAAAATGCCGCATTCTCTCCATTGGCAAAGTATTCCAGCCAACCGCAGGAATCGACCACATTCATACTCGATCATCCTCGCGCTCGATTTGGGTGTCGATTCCGGGTAAAAAACCGCGCGCCGCTGAAATGGGTTGTTCAGGGATCAATTCGATATGATCACCCTGAATGCGCGCACGCAGTTTTTGCCCGGGCTGAATGTTGAGCAGGCGACGTAGGTCGCGGGGTATAACAACTTGAAACTTGGGTGAAACGGTTATGGTTGTCATACAAATCTCCTTGTATGTAACAAAATCATATTGTAATACTTTTAATTGAGCAACAGCATGGATAAAGATGAAGTCTACATGCGCGCTGCACTCGAACTGGCTCAGCAGGGCTGGGATCGGGGCGAG
>CAYGMS010000381.1:0-2644 GCA_964350905.1 uncultured Thiobacillus sp.
CTGATTCGCGGCGTGATGAAGGAGATCATCAATAGCCAGCCCGATATGGAGGTGGTGGGCGTGGCGCCCGATCCGCTGGTGGCACGCGATCTGATCAAACAAACCAATCCGGATGTCCTCACGCTGGACGTGGAAATGCCGAAAATGGACGGTCTGGAGTTTCTCGAAAAACTGATGCGGCTGCGCCCGATGCCGGTGGTCATGGTGTCGTCGCTGACCGAGCGGGGATCAGAAATCACCATGCGCGCGCTGGAACTGGGTGCCGTGGATTTCGTCACCAAGCCGAAGATATCGATCCAGAGCGGCATGCTCGAATACACGGACCTGATTGCGGAGAAAATCCGCATCGCGGCGCGCGCCAACATCAAGCCGCGAATCAAGGTGCAGGGGCACGCCGCAGGCACTGTTCTGGCAGCCGTGCGCAATACATTTACCAGCAGCGAAAAGCTGATCATCATCGGTGCTTCCACCGGCGGCACCGAAGCGATCAAGGATTTCCTGATCCAGCTGCCGTCGGATTGCCCCGGCATCCTGATCACCCAGCACATGCCGGAAGGCTTCACCCGCTCATTCGCCAACCGGCTCGACAAGCTGTGCAAGATTTCCGTCAAGGAGGCCGAAGGCGGAGAACGGGTATTGCCCGGCCATGCCTATCTCGCACCGGGACATTCCCATCTGCTACTGGTGCGCAGCGGCGCCAACTACATGACCAAACTCGACCAGGGGCCGCCGGTCAACCGTCACCGCCCCTCCGTCGATGTCCTGTTCAACTCGGCCGCGGTCAATGCAGGCAAGAACGCGGTCGGCGTCATCCTCACCGGCATGGGCCGAGACGGCGCAGCCGGGATGCTGGAAATGAAAAAGGCCGGCGCCTACAACGTGGCGCAGGACGAAGCCTCGTGCGTGGTCTTCGGCATGCCCAAGGAGGCCATCGCCATCGGTGCCACCCACGATGTCGGCCCGCTGCACGAATTGCCGGGGCGGGTGATGCAGTTCTTTGCATCGCACGGCAACCGTGCGATGCGGGTTTGAATTCAGCTTGAACTTTCGCGTGAATCGGTTTTTCTGGTGGCTTGCTGGCTCAAGTTTGACGCCATTTTGCCGATTCTTCCCCTGAGGAAACGCTGATTAATTCGATAGGCTGTCATGATGAGTGCAGCGAAGCAATTCAGCCTATCGATCAAGCGGGTATTTTTAGCTTGCCGCGTTGCCACGCTCATCGCAATGTCAAATTAATCGACGGTTTATTAACGAAATGAACCGTCTCAATGGAGTCCTGCATGGCCGATCCAAACACGAAATTCCTGGTTGTTGACGACTTTTCCACGATGCGACGCATCGTGCGCAATCTGCTCAAGGAACTGGGTTATGCCAATGTTGAAGAAGCGGAAGACGGCGTTGATGGTTTGGCCAAGTTGCGCGCGGGAAACTTCGACTTCGTCGTTTCCGACTGGAATATGCCCAATATGGACGGGCTGACCATGCTGCAACAGATTCGTGCAGATGCGGCCTTGTCCAAGCTGCCGGTATTGATGGTGACAGCCGAGGCCAAGAAAGAAAACATTATCGCGGCAGCCCAGGCGGGTGCGAATGGCTATGTGGTCAAGCCGTTTACTGCCGCGACGCTGGACGAGAAGCTGGCCAAGATCTTCGAAAAACTTGAAAAAGCAGGGGCCTGACGTGGATACCCATCAGCTCCAACCTGCGAATTCCGTTTCTGCCGATTCGGATATGTCTGAAAACATGGCCATGCTGATACGTGTTGGCCAAATGACGCGGAACCTGCACGATAGCTTGCGCGAGCTGGGATTCGATAAAGTCCTGGCAACCGCGACCGTGGATATTCCCGATGTCCGTGATCGTCTGAACTATGTGGTGAGAATGACAGAGCAGGCTGCGCAGCGCGTGCTCAATGCGACCGATACCGCCATTCCCTTGCAGGATCGTGTGGAAGCAAGTGCAAACGAAGTGCTGGAAGGCTGGCAGGCCACCTTGAATGCGCCGTTTTCGGAAGCGAACTATCGGGATATGGCCACGTTGTCCATGCAGTGTCTGTCATCCATACGTGGCGATACGGCCGCGACCAAGCAGCAATTACTTGACATCATGATGGCGCAGGATTTCCAGGATTTGACCGGACAGGTGATTCGAAAGATTGCCGATCTGGCCCAGGGACTGGAAAAGCAGCTGGTTCAACTGCTGATTGACTATGCGCCTGAAGAGATCAAGCGTGAAACCAAATGTGGCTTGTTGAACGGCCCTCAGATCAATCCGGTGAACTGCAGCGATGTCGTGGTCGATCAGGAGCAGGTGGACGATCTGCTGGATAGCCTCGGGTTCTGATTCGATGTCACATCAGGCGATTGAGCCTGATTGGGAACTGGCCTGCCTGACAAGCAGGCCTTTTTTATTTGCGCGGTTTGTTGGTTGCGGATGTGGTGCAGTCATCAGGCAGGATGCAGCGACCATGCTGGCTGACTGGATCAGGTGCCGCCGGCATGGAGCGTATTCAGCACCATGAGCATGGCCTTGAAGCCGTTCTGAACCATGTTCTCGAACTGGGGCGCGAAGTAGGGCAGGGTCAGGTCCAGCATGATCAGGCCCACCCCCAGGGTGATCGGGAAACCAATCGCGAAAATATTGA
>CAYGMS010000382.1:0-1159 GCA_964350905.1 uncultured Thiobacillus sp.
ATTTAACTGGATTCCGGCCTTCGCCGGAATGACGAATCGTGAATAAATCAGTGTTCCCCTAATTAAAAAAGCGACCGAAGCCGCTTTTTTATTGCCGCTAACAAATAGTGCTTAAGCCGAGAACGACGAGCCACACCCACACGTGGTGGTGGCATTCGGGTTCTTGATCACGAACTGCGCGCCTTCCAGTCCTTCCGAGTAATCGATCTCGGCGCCTGCCAGATACTGGAAGCTCATCGAATCGACCAGCAGGCTCACGCCGTTTTTCACCATCACGGTGTCGTCGGCATTTTGCGTCTCGTCGAAGGTAAAGCCGTACTGAAAACCGGAACAACCGCCGCCCGACACAAATACGCGCAATTTCAGGTCCGGGTTGCCTTCCTCATCGATCAGGCTTTTGACTTTGCTGGCCGCGCTCTCGGTGAAGATCAGCGGGACTTCCATTTCGGCTACTGCGTTCATAGTGGTGCTCCTTGAAAATATATGGGGCAATTATCCGCATCATCCGTTCAACGTCAAGTAAAGACCCTGTTCAGGCCACGGAGTTCCGCCGTGATTACGGCAACATCCCCACATCGGCCAATGCCATTTCTTCAGGCAGATCGAACAGGATATTCATGTTCTGCACCGCCTGCCCCGCCGCACCTTTGACCAGATTGTCGATCACCGACAGTACCACCACGGTGTCGCCGCCCTGTGGGCGGTGCACGGCAATACGGCACATGTTGGCACCGCGCACCGAACGGGTCTCCGGATGCGCACCTGCGGGCATCACGTCGACAAAGGCTTCGCCCGCATAACGCTTCTCAAACAGGCTTTGCAGGTCGATATCCGCGCTGATTCTGGCATACAGGGTGGCGTGGATCCCGCGAATCAACGGTGTCAGATGCGGCACAAAGGTAAAGCCCACCGGTTTGCCCGCAAATGTTTCCAGTCCCTGCTTGATCTCCGGCCAATGGCGGTGGCCACCCACCGCGTAAGCCTTGAAGTTATCCGCCGCCTCGGCGAACAGGATATGGGTTTCGGGCTTGCGCCCGCCACCCGAAACGCCCGACTTGGCATCCGCCACCAGAAAACCAGTCTCCACCGCGCCCGACTCCAGCAGAGGCAAAAAGCCCAGCTGCACCGCCGTGGGATAGCACCCCGGGTTGGCGATCAG
>CAYGMS010000382.1:1259-2640 GCA_964350905.1 uncultured Thiobacillus sp.
TTCAGCTCCACCTGCGGATGACGCACCAACAGACGCAGCAACTCGACCCCGGTATACCCGGTGCCGCCCACAATACCGACTTTGATCATGCTGTTATTTCCTACAAAGAATGAACCTTATTGTAAAACATGCCCCGCGACAGGCGAAAAAAAGCCGCCCAGACAGGACGGCTTTTTTGGCGCAACAAGCTGCTGACCCAATAAAATCAGCGCTTGGAGAACTGCTTGCGGCGACGTGCCTTGTGGAAGCCGACTTTTTTCCGTTCGACTTCACGTGCATCACGCGTCACCAGGCCCGCCGCTTTCAGCGTGGGCTTCATTTCTGCGTCCAGTTCGATCAGTGCACGAGTAATGCCATGGCGCACCGCACCTGCCTGGCCAGACTCACCGCCACCAGCCACGTTGACCATGATGTCAAAGCGGGTCAGGTTGTCCGTCAGCACCAGCGGCTGCCGCACGATCATGCGGCCGGTTTCGCGAGAGAAATACTCATCCACCGGCTTATCGTTGACAACGATCTTGCCGCTGCCTGCTTTCATGAACACGCGCGCAACTGAAGACTTGCGACGACCCGTACCGTAATTGTAATTACCGATCATGTTGTGACCTTAGTTAAGCGTTAATTTCCAGGGGCTGGGGCTGTTGCGCCTCGTGCGGATGATCCGCGCCCGCATAGATTTTCATTTTCTTGATCATGGCATAGCCAAGCGGGCCTTTGGGCAGCATGCCCTTGACTGCTTTTTCCAGCGCACGACCGGGGAAACGTTCCTGCATTTTGCCGAAAGTCGTTTCGTACATGCCGCCCGGGTAACCGGAGTGGCGATAATAGATCTTGTCGGTGTCCTTGTTGCCGGTCACGCGCATCTTGCCTGCGTTGACCACGACAATGTAGTCGCCGGTATCGACGTGGGGCGTGAATTCGGGCTTGTGCTTGCCGCGCAGACGGCGTGCAATCTCGGAAGCCAGACGACCCAGGATTTTGTTATCAGCGTCAACCACGAACCAGTCGCGTTTGACTTCATGCGTTTTAGCGGAAAAGGTTTTCATGACCAACCCCTGCAACAGAGGACTTTAACTCGGAAAGCCGGGCATTTTAACCGCCCCCTCAGGGCAAAGTCAAACACTGTATGCAAATCCCGTATCACGCTGACATACAATTCCCGCCATGATTGCCTGGCTCATCACCAACCTGGTCGCCGCAGCACTGCTGCCCCCGCTATTATTGGTGCTGCTGCTGGTTGCCGGGCTCATTCTCAACCGTCGTCGTCCCCGCCTCGCCATGTCCCTGATCCTGCTTTCCACCACCGCGCTGTATGCCCTGTCCACCCCCTGGGTCAGCGGGGTGTTGCTCAAAAGCCTGGAAATCAGCTCACCCGTCAACC
>CAYGMS010000383.1:0-2636 GCA_964350905.1 uncultured Thiobacillus sp.
GCCGTGCATCATCGCCATCAGTGGCACGCTCGCGGATGAGCACATCCAGCTTGCGAAACAGCTGGTTCAGTTGGGGGGACATTGCACCGTCATTGTCGATGCCACCACCGAAATCCGCCCGGAGTGGAAGTCGGTCATCCGCCTGCCGCCGCACCGCTCACGCGACGCACAGTGGGCATGGGCCATGCGTGTCTATCTGGACGCCATGATCAACCGGGGGCTGATCTGCCTCGACTCAACCAACATGCTTGCATGCACCGATAACCGGCTCAGCCAGTTCACGGTGGTTCATACCAAAGGCGAAGGGCGGGCGATAGCAGGCGTCGAGCAAGCCATGCAGTCCCTTGCCACGCGCTGCGACCTGGGCACCTGCGACACCTTCTTGCTGTTGTTCCATTCCGGACCCGACGTCAGGATCAAGGAGCTTCACTGGGGGATCCAGGCGTTCAAAAGCGCGGTCAGTGGGCTTGTCGCCGATGGCTATCTCCTCAATGTCGGCCACTTGCCGACCAAAGGCGACGAATTCGCCGTGAGCTTGCTGGCTGGTGCCAAGCGGCCACCCTCGTAGGGAACTAACGCGCCTACTTGAAGCCGGTCGTCTCTCTGTCGACTCATCTTGTCGCCTATCTGCGTACGCTCCGCAACAACTGCACTTCCCCCACCATTCTTTATTGCATGGAGAACGATATGGAACTGGTCGACGAGGCTCTGATGATCAACGACGACATACTGACCGCATCGGTCGACACGGCCGACCCGACAGATGCCGAGGCTATGTTCGAACTGCATATTCAATACAGGGAGGCGGGCGACGAAACGGAAGCACACAAATGGCTTTGCAAGGCTGCCGATCTGGGGCACTGCGATGCGTTGACGAAGCTCAGTGCGTACGCCGACGGCGAAAATCGGCTGGCACTCGTTTTGAAGGCGGCAGAACTGGGCTGCGATCAGGCCCAATATGATTTGGGCTTGTGGTATCTGCACTATATGAACACCGGCTACGTGCAGAAGGATTACGTACAGGCGGCATTCTGGCTCACGAAAGCCGCGGAACGGGGAAACATGGACGCCCAACTCAAGCTGGGGAAAATGTACCTTGAAGGCCAGGGTGTGCCGCAGAACAACGACGTCGCGGTCGCCTGGATCCACAAGTCCACGGAGCAGGATCACGAGTGGGCCTATTACCAGTTGGGGGTGATGTACCTGGAGGGCAAGGGCGTTCCGCAATGTGATGAAATAGCGGCGGCCTGCTTCCTGAAAGCGGCCAGGCTCGGAGATTTCGACGCAACCTATCAGATGGGCGTGATGTACCTCGAGGGTTGTGGCGTGCCGCAGGATGACGAGCAGGCCTGTTTCTGGATACGCAAGGCTGCCGAAATGGGAGACCGTAGCGCGCAGGCACAACTCGGCTCGATGCTGGAGTTGGGACATGCCACGCCCAGAAATCTCGAAGAAGCTGCGGAATGGCTCGCCAAGGCTGCGGACTGGGGGGACGAAGACGCTCAAATCCGGCTGGACCGGCTCCTACGTTCGGACATGCTCGACCTCCTTGTCCGCGACCCCGGGGCAGGGCGAATTCTCCACTGATTTCGTATCGTAGAGCCCTTTAACTTAACGCCCCAATGTCTGCCTCGCAATATGTAAATCATCGTCATTGAATAAATCCGGATTTGCGACGACTTACAGCTAATCACCTGAAGTGTTTTTTGGGAATATCCCCTTCGCGACGTTCTTTTTTATGTTCTCCGCCCACTTTAGATAACGACTGACCGTGGCATTCATCACGTTTTTCTTGAGGAGTCTATCGGTGGCAACGTCATTTTTCTTGATAACTGCGCTGGGGTTCACCTTAAGGAGACACCCTATTTGATAAAGCGTGTGTACGTGTTTTTTGTTTTCAGGTCCTGTCATCTTTTTCCTTAATTCCCACGCATCAAGAGAAATTCTGAGTGATTTCACATCCGGGCGCTGGTAAAAAGGGTATCTAGCGAACTTCATTTCTTCTTTTAGTAGCCTGCGCCCTGCAACTTCACGAATGTTCTTTTCGCGCAGAAACTCCCGAAAGTAAAACATTAAATAATTTCTGGTGCAGTCAGGATCGATTCGCACGATGTAAGCGCCGTCCTTACGAGCATCCTGGATATCTCTCTCCGAAGCCAGTACCTGAAATCCCGGCTTCTCACCTGTCATAAACAGGTCCTCTCCGTAGGCGCACCACCACTCCCAGAAGGGCATTTTTACGTCCCCGAAATCCACCCACAGCGGGTGCCTGGGTCCGTAGCCCTCGACGAGATTCATGTAGCGGTACCAATAGTAGTAGGCGCTTTCCTCAAATCTCCCCTCTTCAGGGTAGTGCCGGTCAAATAGGTCCATTCCAAGAAGCTTAACACTCTAATTATCAGACCATCTAGCCAATAGTTAAAGGTTTGACTTCCCGTCAGAATCGGCCCCGCTTCACGCAGCACAACCCTTTAAAAAGTTATTTTTTTGTTGTTCAGACATATCGAAAGTGGGGTTCACAAGATTGCCGCTTATCGATGTGATTTTGTTTTCCAATATCCGAGGGTAAAACTAATGAATACTCAAAATCGCGTTATCTCTTTCTGTAAACCTGATGATGAGTTTGGTGGCCTATC
>CAYGMS010000384.1:0-2635 GCA_964350905.1 uncultured Thiobacillus sp.
CGCGCAGGGCGGCCAGCGTCGGCGCCAGGCCATGGCCCAGACAGCTTGCGGCAGTGAAATGGGAAAGCCAGAGCGAATTCAACGAGTCAATCCATCCAGAAGTCGTGCGTTTTTAATCAATTTCACAAGTCGGTTTCCTTCAAATCCGGCCGGGGGTTAGCGCTGTATCTGCATGGTGGCGCAATGACAGCCAGGCCGCCACCCCACCCAGCATCATGCCGCCCCACACATCGACCGCCACATGCTGGCGGGTGGCCAGGGTGGAATAAATGATACCGATACACCACAGCCAATTGAATAGCCGACTCCACTGCGGCGCGCCAAATCGACGCAGCAGGTGAGCCAGCCAGATGCCCGAAAAAAAAGCGGTGGCAACATGCAGCGAAGGAAAGGCGTTGCCTGCGGCATCGACGTTCTTCAGAAAATCCACGCCAGGATAGCGGGCCCAGTCGATATCGGCGGCGGGGACCGCGGTGGGCCAGACGTAAAACACAATCAGCCCCAGCAGGCAGGTTGCAGCCATGGCCATGCCATAACGGTAGAGCTCACGTCTCGTCGTGAGCAAGGCCGGAGGCAGCGAAACATACACCCACAATGAAACATACAGCGGCATCGCCCACGGTTGAAAACTGATCATCCGGTCCAGCCAGGTAAAGGGCATCACCGTGGTCGGGTAGGCCGGGGCTTTGAGTACGTAGAAATACGCACCGAAGAACAGGCCGATAAAAAGCGGCGTGCCGATCGCTTTTAGAACCATATGCCGGGTGAGCGCCACTGCTATCTGTCGGTACCAGGGCGTGTGCTGACTGTTTTTCAAGGCAGGTTCTCCGCGGTGCGGTAGCGTCGATTCATGCGGTGTGCCGGTCATGAAAAGGCGTCCCACAAGCGGACAAAACGCAGTCCGGCAGCAGCCGCCGACTCCAGTACGGCAGGCAGCACGTCGAGGATGACCGGAGTGCCCTCGGGTGTCCGTGCAGCATTGCCATCGTGCAACAGCAAAATGGCGCCGCCCCGCAGCCCATGTAATAGCGCATGCTTGACCCGCTCGGCGTCACCGATGCGGGTATCGAACCCCCGCGCCGACCAGCTGGCGAGCGTCAAGCCGAGTCGTGCCAGCACAGGGTCGAGAAAAGGATTGCGCAAGCCGGCAGGCGCCCGAAAGAACACCGGGCGCTGACCGGTGATCTGGCTGAGGGTGTGTTGCGCGGCTTCCAGTTCGCGTCTGAAACCGCGCGGACCCAACATTGAAAAAGTATGGTGGTGGTGCTGGCTATGGTTTTCCACGGCATGGCCACGGCGGACGATTTCCCGGCATAGATCCGGATAGTGCGCCGCTTTTTCGCCGACACAGAAAAAGGTGGCGTGTACGCCATACCGATCCAGAATATCCAGCACTTGCGGCGTGACGAGAGGGTCGGGGCCATCGTCGATGGTGAGGGCGATTTCATGTCGGGCTGCGGCGGTGGCGGGCAGGCGAGTCCAGTTCGGCCCCAGCCAGTTGCTGCGTGGCCACAGGCCGACGGCGGTCAGCAGCAGATGATTGACGATCACGGCGCCCAAGGCCCAAGGCCATTGCGCGGGTGCGGCGATTACGGTCAGCAAGGCCAGACCATGCAACGCGAACGATGCGCGGATCAACAGGGTGGGCTGCCAGGCTGAATTAAACATTGGGTTCGCCGGCATCGGCTTGCCGGGCAAAAACCGTTGAATAGAACAAGGCCAGGATGACGCCCGGTGCGACGGTCACGCCCAGCGCTTGCAGGATGGACACGTCGGAAAACGCGAGCAGGCCAAATCCTGCGACGGTGGTGAGGCTGGCAAACAGCATCGAGGCCAGCGTGCGCGGCAGGATCGGTGTACGCGGATCGGGTCGATCAAAAAACAGGGCGTAATTGGAGCCCACTGCGGCCACCAGCAGCAGGCCTACCAGATGCAGAATGATCATTTGCTGGCCAAACAGGCTCAATCCCGCCGTGACCGTCATGACCGCTGCGGCCAGCGGCGCGATGATGCGCAGCACGCGCATGGGCGAACGAAAAACCGCGAGCAGCAACACGATGATGGCGACCAGGCCGCCGAGCGACAGCGCAATGGCTTCACGCAGGTAGCCGGAATACAGGCGGTCCGACTCGGCTTTCATGTCCACGAACAGCACATCGGGCATGGCGTTCAAGGCAGCGCGGATAGGGTCGGCGTTGATACTGCCCCCCGTGGGCGCGGTCAGCGGCAACAAGGCCCGCCATTGCCCGTGTTGCTGGATGAGCAGGGCGTCGACCGCCATCGCCATCGAGGTCTGCTGCAGGTCGCTTGCCTGCAACAGAGGCTGGCTGCGCGCGGCGGTGGCATCATTCAGAAACGGTGCAAAGAGTTGCGCGCGCACCGGCAAGTCCTGGACCACTTGCGCCACGCGTGTTTCCAGCACTGGCCGAGGAGGCAGGCTGGCCTGGCGTACACGCTGCGTTGCGATGCTGGGTAGATAACGGCTGGGCGTTTCAAAGCTGGCGAGTACGCCTTGTTCGACCAGGGTATGCAGCAAAGTGGAGACTCGCTCGGACGTGCGTAATACGGTTTCCTGACTCGCACCCGAGACGACAACCAGGTAGCGCACATCCGGCGCGCCCATGTCGGCGCGCAA
>CAYGMS010000385.1:0-2626 GCA_964350905.1 uncultured Thiobacillus sp.
TGCATACCGTGCTGATTCCGCAAGGCGCAGCGGCAGCGGGACGCAGCCTGGAAGACCTGGCGCTGGACGACTTGCTGGTGGAAGTGGTGGCGATCCGCCGCCAGGGGATCAAGGGTGTCGACCCCCAGCCCGATACCGAAATCCGCGTGGGCGATGTATTGATGCTGCGTGGTGCCGCCGATGGGCTGGCGGCGGCGGAGATCAGGGTGCTGCAGGGTTAATACGGCAGCGAGCTTACGTCAGGGTGCTTTGCAGACGACGTAGAAGTTGGAGCCGTCGTCAACGTAGTTGGCTCCGGGGACATTGTTGTCAACTGTGGTGCCTATGAGTGCACGCACGGTGCCGGATCTCGCGTCTCCATCGTCGAACTGCGTATCGATCGCTTGGGCGATCTTTGCTGACAGGTTGTTAGAACAAATAACGATACCGCTGATGCCGAACGCGCCATTTCGAACACCTGTGATTCCCGAAGCGGCGTTCGGCGGCGTCGTGCTATCGGTGACAGCACCGCCGACGAGACCGGCACGACGAAGGTGCAACCAGAACTGGCGGGACTCGTCTGTGGCGGTTGCTGAATTGTATTCACCCGTGATAGTGCCATCGCCGAGGGCTCCTCCGGCTGGTGCGGCTATGGTCCAGCGTGCTGCAGCACCGGCATCATCGCCGGGCAGTGCGCGATAGCGATCCTGATATAGGTTGATGGCCGCTGTCATTGACTGGAAATCGTTGGCGACATTACGGATGCGGCCTTGAGTGATCAACTCCTGCCCCTTGAGGATGCCGCCGAGCAGCAATCCGATAATGACCAGCACAATGGCGATTTCGATCAGGGTGAAGCCTGACTGGCGTCGCGAAAAGGTGGGATGGGGCATGGTGAAACTCTCCGTTGATGTTATGGATCGTCTGCCGCAAAATACGTGCCAGACTGAATGCTATGGTAAGTTGTTGATAAAGATATAGAAAATATGGGCTTTTATGGCTGGCTTGATGCGTTTTTGACGAAAATACGACAGCCACGTCCGGATTTCATCAATTTTAGGTGCCGCGCCGTGACAGACCGACTCCATTTTCCGGGTGGAATGCCGATAGCAGTGTCATGCTGGATGCTCCCTGTTTCCCCATTATTCTCCCCCTATGACTGAGTCCTCCGTGACGCCGCCCCGACTCGCCTGGCTGACGTCGCTTGCCACGCACTTTGCCAATGTGGCGCCTGGACGCTGGCTGGCCTTGATGCTGCTGGCCTTGCATGCGGCGGTGGTGTTCGATGCAGATGCAGCGTTGACGCGTGCATTTTTGCTGGCCCATTACGGCTTGTTCCTACTGTGGCAGCCGCTGGTGCGTAGCGAGGCGCGCATTGAGCCGCGTCTCGCCCTTCCTGTGTTTGCCATGGCTGCGTTGCTGGTGCTGGTGGACAGCACCTGGGTGATCGCGCTGTGGCTGGCGATTCTGGCGGGATTGGTGGGCTCGGTAGCCACGTCGCAAAACGAGCGCTGCCATAAATGGACGTATTTGCTCGCCCTGGCCTACCTGCTCGCCCTGTTGATGGCCTGGGTGCTGCCGCAAAGCCTGGGGGACACCTCGCTATCCGATGTGCTGCAAGTGGGGGTGCGCTATGGCCTGCCCTTGCTGCCGCTGGTGATCCTGTTTCTGCCAGTCACCCGTCAGCGCAGCAGCGCTTCGTCGACGCTCGATTTCATCTATGGCCTGATGCTGTCGCTGCTCATCATGGTGATGGCGCTGGGTGTGTTTGCCGTGGTGGCGGTGGCGAAGGTGAACTACGCCTGGGCACTGGTGCAAACGCTACTGGGGATGGCGGGCTTGCTGCTGGTGCTGTCCTGGTTGTGGAATCCGCGTGCCGGGTTTTCAGGCCTGGGGCAGGTCACCTCGCGTTATTTGTTGTCGGTGGGGCTACCGTTTGAAGGCTGGTCGCAACGGCTTGCGACACTGGCCGAGCGCGAGCGCGATCCGGAGTCTTTCGTGCGCGATGCCCTGTCCGATCTGCACGAGTTGACCTGGATTCGGGGTGGGCATTGGCAGGCGGCACGTGGCGAAGGCCAGTTTGGCGAATCCGCCGAGCATAGTGAGCGCTATGCCTTCCATGGGCTCAGCCTGACCTGGCAGTCCAGTCGTCCGCTCACCCCCGCACTGGCACTGCACGTGCGCTTGCTCTCGCAATTGCTGGGCTATTTTTACGCGGCCAAAGTGCGCGAGCAAACCCTGCGTGAACAGGCCTACAGCCAGGCGATTCACGACACGGGCGCGCGCCTGACCCACGACGTGAAGAATATCCTGCAGTCGATGAAAACCCTGATCGCCGCAGCCGACACCTCCACCCCGGAAGACGGCGAGCGCCTGCAGGCGCTGATGAAACGCCAGTTGCCGCAACTTGCGGCGCGCCTGTCGCAGACGGTCGACAAGCTCAAGCAACCAACTGAAATGGATGTCGCACAAGTCGCGGCCAAGGCCTGGTGGTCGGCCTTGCAGACGCGCTATGAACATGATGACGTGCAGTTTTTTGCCGACGTGATCAACGATACGCCCTTGCCACAGGACCTGTTCGACAGTGTGGTTGACAACCTGCTGACCAATGCATTGCGCAAGCGTCAGAGCGAACCCGGCGTGGCGG
>CAYGMS010000386.1:0-2618 GCA_964350905.1 uncultured Thiobacillus sp.
AGACCGGCGAGGAAGTGACCGAAGCCTGCCTGTCCTGCCATACCGAGGCGGCCAGGCAGGTGATGGCGACCAAGCACTGGACCTGGGATTTCAGGCAGGCGCATAGTGGCCAGCGCCTGGGCAAGAAGAATGTGCTCAACCCGTTCTGTATCGGTACCCGCTCCAACGAGGCCTTTTGCACCACCTGCCACATCGGCTACGGCTGGAAGGACGACAGCTTCGACTTCAAGTCCGAGCGCAATGTCGATTGCCTGGTCTGCCACGACACCACCGGCAAATACCGGAAAGTCCCGGGACTCGCCGGACACCCGGCCTACCAGCGGATGGAGTTCCCGGCAAAATCAGGAAAATTCATCGAGCCGGTTGATCTTGTCTCCGCCGCCTCGCATGTCGGTAAGACGCGTCGCGAAAACTGCGGGGTCTGTCATTACGAAGGGGGCGGCGGCGACGGCGTCAAACACGGCGACCTCGACAGTTCGCTGAACCAGCCCAACCGTGAGCTGGACGTGCACATGGACAAGAACGGTCTCAATTTCAGCTGCGCCACCTGCCACCAGACGGATGGTCACCAAGTCGCTGGCAGCCGCTACGCGCCGACCGCGGCCGACCCGCACGGGCCCATCATGCGTGGCCAGCAGGGTGAGCGTAACCCCGCCACCTGCCAGGCCTGCCACGGTGACAAGCCGCACAAGCCAGGCGTCGCCAAGCTTAACGACCACACCCGTAGCGTAGCGTGCCAGACCTGCCATATCCCGCAATTCGCACGCGGCGGCGTGCCAACGAAAATGAGCTGGAACTATGCCACCGCCGGCCGGCTGGACGCCGCCGGCAAACCAGTCAAAACCCTGGACGCGCACGGCCATGTGGTCTACGACAGCCGCAAGGGCGACTTCATCCTGGGCGAAAACATCGTTCCCGACTATCGCTGGTTCGACGGCACGGTGACCTACACCCTGCAGTCCGACCGTATCGATCCCAGCCGCACTGTATCGATCAACACCTTCCATGGCACGCCCGGCGCACCCGATGCACGCATCTGGCCGATCAAGCTGTTCCACGGCAACCAGCCCTACGACAAGGTGCATCGCACCCTGTTGCTGCCGCATACCGCCATCCCGGACGACACGGCCTACTGGTACAACTTCGATTGGGAAAAAGCCCTGCGCGCCGGCGCCGAGGCCAGCGGCACACCTTTCAGCGGCCAATGGGGTTTCGTGCAAACCGAGATGAGCTGGCCGATCACCCACATGGTCGCACCCAAGGAGAAAGCGCTGAACTGCGTCGAATGCCACAGCCGCCAGGGGCGTTTGCAGGACATCGCCGGCATCTATATTCCCGGTCGCGACCGCAGCGAATGGCTCGACAGGGCCGGCTATTCGCTCGCCGGCCTGGCGCTCCTCGGCGTGCTGGGACACGGCACGCTACGACTCGTCACCCGCAAGAAGCGCAAGGAGCACTGACATGGCTGAACGCATCTACCTCTTCAAACGCTTCGAGCGCTTCTGGCACTGGTCGCAGGCCGCGCTCGTCATCACCATGCTGATCACCGGTTTCGAAGTGCACGGCACCTACAGCCTGCTCGGCTTCGGCCAGGCGGTATCGATCCATACTCTGGCTGCCTGGCTGCTGGTGGGATTGTGGATCTTCGCCATCTTCTGGCACTTCACCACCGGCGAATGGCGGCAATACATTCCCAGCTTCGATCAGATGGGCGCCGTGATTCTGCACTACAGCTACGGCATCTTTCTCGGCCGTCCACATCCCTACAAGGTGGTGCCCGAGCACAAGCACAATCCGCTGCAACGTCTGGCCTATCTGTGGTTGAAACTGATGATCAACCCGCTGATCTGGGCAAGCGGCCTTGCCTATCTGTTCTATGCCACCTGGCGCGATCTCGCACCTGCCTGGCTGGGATTGCAGGAAGTCGCCCTGGCCCACACGCTGGGCGCTTTCATGATGCTGATTTTCTTTATTGCCCACGTCTACCTCACCACTACCGGGCATACCCCGCTCGCCCACATCAAGGCCATGATCACCGGCTGGGACGATAAGGACTGAACTGAACCACCCCAAACGCAACCAAGAAGGAAAGCCTCATGAAGCAAACCATGCTGCTGGAAAAATATCCGGTTTTCGTTGCCGAGATCGACAAGTCCGAAACCACCTGCCAAAGCGTCGACGAAATAGTGAGCCATCTCAAGGACAAAATCGCCAGCAACCCGAAGGTGCAATTCATCGGTGTGTTCGATCACTACGCCCACACCAGGCGCATCGAAGGCGAGATCAACCCCGACATCAAGGCCGCGGTGGACGTAATTTTCTGCTTCGGTTTTGCCCTGCCCAACCCCCAGGTACTGGCGGTGCGCCCGCGTTCCATCGGGGTGGCGGACATGGGCAGCAAATTCGTGGTGAGCTTTATGGAGGCGCCGATGAAACCCGCAAACGAAGCCATGGAAGCCTGGACAACAGGGTTGCGCAACAAGGGCTGAGCAGTACAGGGTCTACTTCCGCCACGCTGCCACCTGATTTGATCAAATTATTTCAGGCTGCCGCTGTCGGTTGACAACTTCAATCGATCATCCACGGCAATATTCGGCGTATCCATTGCATGACCCTAG
>CAYGMS010000387.1:0-2605 GCA_964350905.1 uncultured Thiobacillus sp.
GTGCTCTTGCCCTTGCCGTTGCCGGTGATGACGATCAGCAGCCCGCGCTCGTCCGTGGCGGCAGCGATGGCCGCATCGATGGCGGCTTTTTGCGCGCCATGCGGGCCGTGTGGCGTGCGTCGCGTTGTGGGTCGGCCATGTGTTTCCTTGCGCTGAGAACAGCCGTTATTGATTCGGCCTGATGAAGGTTGAAGTGATGTTGAAGGCCGACTTGCCCCGACCGTGTAAGACGGTGCGGGAGGCCGAACCAATAACCCTTAAAAACAGCGTTCTATTGAGGCGGTTCCACGAACCGACCCACTCAAGGCGACGCAAGAAACATTTTACGGGCTCAAACATTACCTGGCCGCCTCAATAGGTTAAGCGAATCCGGCTGCTTCAGCGCCAATTACTTCACACGTGAATGATGTCGCCCTTGAGTGAATACAGGATGGCCAGCACATCCTTCTGCTCGTCGGTGCCCAGCTTGTTCTTGTTCATGGCGCCCAGAATATCGTCCATCACGGCAACATATTCTTCCTCGGAAATGTTCATGCCCTTGTGCGTCGTGAGCATGTCCCGGCCCGTGTAAGTCTCGGGGCCACCCGCCCCGGCGCAGAAGAACTCACGCGACATCTTTTTGGCATGCTCGATATCCTGGGTGTTCTCAAACCGGGTTTTGACCTTGGGGTTGTTCAGATGTGCATCAACGGCATCATCAACAAGCCGCGCGATGCCGTCAGCGCCGCCCAGGCGCTCATACAGTGTTGTGGCCATACGTCTTTCTCCTTCCGTATCCGGGCTGATTGGCAAGACGTTTGCAGCTTCAGCCCAAAAGCCGAAAATGCCAAATGCCAAATGCCAAATGCCGCACCTTGGGTGCGGATCTGCGAATTCATTGGTGCGATGGTTTGGTATGAGGACATGGGGCCGCCCCATGACGCAACCTGTCCTTGTGGGCCGCCAGACACGCCCGGAAAAGCGGGCTTCTATTCAGTCATCAAATGTGCGCAAGCCGGACCACGCTTTCATGGCCGACGCTGAAAATCAAACGGCAGTCCCGTTATAGGCCATGGCCCGCATATTGTCTTGGTCGCAAGAAACAAGGCCCGGGCAAACCAAGCTTTGGGAATTGCGTATTCCATATCAAACGAGCCAGATATTCCAATTCAAGCTGACCGCCTATTATCTCAATTCGCCCCCTTAGCGGTCTCATGACATATAGAAGTCATCCGGCCGCTTCATGCTCCATTGCTGTCGTCTGGCCCTGACGTCTATAGCCAATAAATTGATCGATCAACTCCGGCGCTGTTTCGGTGGGGGTTGCCCGACATGACAAGAGGAAACGTATTGATTTCATCAAGATAGTTCGACCTTGGCCCCTTTGATCCCTTGTTCATGCGTACATACAATCGGACATATCCAGTTTCACGGATGAAAAACGGCGGGTCAGGCTTTGCGGCGCCGCAGGGCACCCAGACCGGCCAGACCGATGCCGAGCAGCGCTAGCGAGGTGGGTTCGGGCACAACAGAAACCTGGCCGGTGGTAAATTTCAGGTCGTCCAGCAAAATGTAGTCGTAATTCGCTTGCACCATTTCTACGGTCTTGATCAAGCCGCCATTGCCGTCTGCACCGATAAATGCAGCATATGGGTTTGTTTGCGCAGCGATGGCCAAGCTTCCGATCAAAACGTTGGCCACGTCGTAAAGATCCATGGTCCATGACTGATCTGCGGCACCCCAGTTAAAACCAAATGCAGAAACGGGATTTGCAAATACTAGGCTGAAGGTATTGCCGCCTGCTCCGTTGGCAAGGTAGTTGCCTGTTGCTGCGTATTGTCCGGCGTAAGTGCTTTCAATATTCAGTTGTGCACCGGACGTGCTGAATGTGACAGCACCACCGCCAAACGTACGGCTGGAAAAAGAGCCTTGCGCTTCCGCATTGAAATCGACAACGGATGAGCCCGACAGTGTGGGATCACTGGGGTTGGTTAGTAGTAACGGAGTGGCGCTAGCGCTCGAGGAGAAAGCCAGCAACACGGCGGAAGCCAGAAGGGTACGGGAAAGCAGTTTTGTTTTCATTGAGTCACTCCTTGAGTAAGTTTGGTTTCACATGCAACCAAAGCAATATCTGAACCACAATCCGCGATTACCATTTTTATTATAAATATCAATGAATTATGATTGTTTTTGCATTGCGTTGTATTGCCTTTCCTTGCCTGACTGTAAAGTTTTCCGACACTAACCGACCCGCCGCCGCGCGTTGCGGAACATCGTCATCCACAGGGAATCTTCGCCCAACCCGGCAGGGTGTCATGACATCTGCGTCGTGCGGAAGACGCGCTCGGGGTTGCGGAAGAACAGATGCTCGGCATCACGCTGGTGCAGGTGGATGACTGCTGTCGCGCCGGGAGCCGACGCTCAGAGGCGGGGATTTCTACTGTCATCAGTGTCGGCTGTTGGCCGAACTGAGACGGCAAGTGGTCAGTTTGAATGGAATACTCGGCTGGTTTGCCGGAATACGCATGGTGCAATAAAACCCGGCGGGGGCGTGAAGAGTGCGGATCTAATGGTTAGCGTAGTAATCGGCCCCAAGCCGCAAATCGCGCCGAAGAAACATGTGGTG
>CAYGMS010000388.1:0-2601 GCA_964350905.1 uncultured Thiobacillus sp.
AATCGAAGTAATCGGCGTATTTTTCCGCTGCCGCCTCCTTGCCTTCGCGTACCTTGGATTCGACGATGCCGTGTTCCAGCACGTATTCGCGCAAGGCCTGCAGCAGGCCCGCATCTTCGGAAAAGCGTTCCATCAGGATCTGTCGTGCGCCGTCGAGTGCGGCCTTGGCATCTGCCACGCCGGGATTGTCGCCTTGCTCGGTGGTGAAGGGCTCGCGCAGATACGTCGCGGCTTCCTCTTCGGGATTGAGCATCGGATTGGCCAGCAAGGCGTCGGCCAGCGGTTCCAGTCCCGCCTCCTGCGCGATCTGCACCTTGGTGCGGCGCTTCGGCTTGTAGGGCAGATACAAGTCTTCCAGCTGTGTCTTGTCCGGGGCCAGCGAGATCGCCTTCAGCAGCTCCGGCGTCATCTTGCCTTGCTCGGTAATCGACTGGATGATCGTCGCGCGGCGATCTTCCAGTTCGCGCAGATAGCGCAGCCGGTCTTCCAGCAGGCGCAGTTGCGCGTCGTCCAGGCCTTCGGTTGCTTCCTTGCGATAGCGCGATATGAACGGCACGGTCGCGCCTCCGTCCAGCAGAGCAATGGCGGCAGCAACCTGCGCAGGTTTGGCCGCAATCTCGGCGGCGAGTCGGTGTTCGATGGAAGGCAGCATGGTTCGATCTACAGAGTGAATCGGCCGCCGTGTCATGAGGCCGATGGATGAAATTTACGTGGTGTGCATTATGCCGCAGGGTCGCCGAGCCGGGTTCGTATTCATGGCTTTGCTGCCTGGCATCAGGCCACGTGTGACCTGATGCTGCGCCGCATGTTTTACTTCGGCTTCCACATTGCGATAACCGTGTTGGTTGGATACATGAACCCCCTCCGGTTTCACACCTTAACAAAGTGTCTTTGAAACCGGCAGCAGCCAGAATGATGTCTTATCGTCAAAGAAGGGTGCGCGCTCTATAGTGTGCCGAGAGGCACGGTGTTTCCCGTTTCCAAGAACCTGATTGAGGAGGGCTTCATGAGTGCGCTTATACCCAACAAAGTCAGGCTGGCCAGCCTGCCCTGCTGGCTGCATGCGGGATGGCAGGTTTTCTTGCAGGCAAAAGGATGGAGTGCGGTTTATGCCAGTATCTTCGCGCTGCTTGGGCTGGCGCAGTTCTATGCGGTGGTGACGACCGGGCTGACTCCGCTGGTGGTGGCGCTGGCGGGTGGGTTCATGCTGCTCGGGCCGGCTTTGTTGTGCGGGTTCTTCAACGTGTTTGATCGTCTGCAGCGGAAAGAAGCGGTGAGCCTCGGGCACTTTTTCGCAGGCTTCCGCCTGGTTCCGCCGGTGCTATGGGTGGTGTCGCTGTTCGAGATGTTTTTGTTCCTGATCTGGCTGACGGATGCGGGCATTGTCTATGGTCTTTATTTCGGCATGACGCGCGAAATGGGTTTGCCGGAGTTTTTCTCTGGCCTGGCCGGAGAAGGGAATACCTGGCCTTATCTCTTTTTCAGCGGGCTGATGGGGACGCTGCTGGCGTTCATCATCTACACCACGTCTGCTTTTTCCGTGCCGCTGTTGTTTTATCGGCGTGCGAGTCTGGCAGGCGCGGTGAGTGCGAGCGTACGGGCCGTCTTTTCAAATTTCCCGGCGATGCTGGCCTGGGGAGTGGTGCTGTCGGCGGCGATGTTCACGGCCATGCTGCTTTTGCTGCCCTTGTTCCCGGTGGTGTTTCCAGTGCTGGCCTATGCCAGCAGGCAGGCATATAGCGAGGTTTTTCCTGAATAACCTGCCAGTTCAGATTCACGATTGATGGAAACGCAGAACAAGGCGTTGTGGTCATGAAAGCGTCGCTCGGCCCGGGTTTAACCGGGTGGGGGCGTAACCCTGTGTGAGGGACTCCGCCAGATTTTAGTTGTCAGGCAAGGAAGGCCCGGCGGATGCCGCCGGGATGCGTCGCGGCACCATGTTTTCATCAAGCAGCCGTTCTATCCGTGCAAACACTTCAAGACGCGAAAACGGCTTCTTCATGAAATCATCTGCGCCGGTGCGGCTACCGAAGAACAGTTCGGTCGCCTGTTCGTTGCCGCTGATCATGATGATGGGGATGTGTGCGGTGATTGGGTCCTTGCGCAGGGTGCGCAGCGCAGCAAAGCCGTTGACCCCGGGCAGGATGATGTCGAGAAAGATCAGGTCGGGCGCTTCTGTCCGGGCGAGGTCGATCCCGGTTTCCGCATCCAGCGCGTCCAGCGTGATGAAGCCCGCCGACTGCAGGATCTTCTTGAGGGCAAATACGATGGTGGGTGAGTCATCGATGATCAGGGCACGGGTTTCGTCGCGAGCATTCACCCGTTTATTGCGCCGTCGTTCATCTTTGATCAGTCCATCGGGCGTTGCCGTCACGCCTGGTTCAGGCGTGGCGTGCCCAAAAGTAAAAGTTGATCGAAGCTTGTCCAGTATCCCCACAACGCGTCTCCTTGTTTTTCGCCAAGCTTAACCCGTAGCAGGCAGGTCTGTCTTTTGGGCTACAAGAAAACCCGGACGGGCATTGGCAATACAAAGTGCCAGCAACAAAGGGGTTTGGCCCCGATGCTGTTCGGTTTGGACGTGTCGCTTCGAGTCGTTCGCCC
>CAYGMS010000389.1:0-2577 GCA_964350905.1 uncultured Thiobacillus sp.
CAGCCTGACGACTTCGAGCTTGAATTCTTTGGCGTAACGCGTGTGGATACGCTGGATTGCTTCACCGCGCGCAATGGCGGCCATATAAGCGATTCCTAAAGGCTGTCGATCACTGGGGCGGAAAGGCTGGCGGGAAACATCCTGCTGTTACCGGGGCCTTGCCAATGTGCCTGAAACTCGGCGGCGGTCACGGCCTTGCCAAAGAAGAAACCCTGTATTTGATCGCAACCGACGCTGCGCAGGAACTGCGCCTGGAGGCTGGTTTCCACGCCTTCCGCCACGGTGATGAAGCCGAGGCTGTGGGAGAGTTCGACAATGACGCGGACGATGGCCTCGTCGCCGGGATTGACACCGATGCCGTTGACAAAGCTGCGGTCGACTTTGATGGTGTGAAGGGGCAGGACCTTGAGGTAGGTCAGCGAGGAGTAGCCGGTGCCGAAGTCATCCACCGAGAGGGTGACCCCCAGCGCGCACAGTCGGTTCAGCACAGCCAGGGAATCGTCCACCGACATGATGACGGACTCGGTGATTTCAAACTCGATGCGCGCCGGGTTGATGCCGCTGGCACGCAGGATGTCGCCCGCCTGGGCAAGAAAATCGCTGTGCTCCAGTTGCTTTACCGAAAGGTTGATGGACATCTGCGGAACAAAGAAGCCGTCCTGGTCCCATAACGCCAGTTGCTGGCAGGCTTCCCGCAACACCCAGGCGCCCAGCTCGATGATCTGGCCGTTCTCCTCGGCCAGGGTGATGAAGCGGCTGGGCGGAATGTTGCCCAATTCGCGGCTGTTCCAGCGCAGCAGTGCCTCGGCGCCGGTCAGGCTGCTATCACCGGCATCGACCTTGGGTTGAAAGTGGACACTGAGTTCGTTGGCCTCTATGGCATAACGCAACAGGGTTTCCAGTTGCATCCGCTCTTGTGCCAGCCGGGTCAGTTCCACGGTATAAAAATGGTAGCGGTTGCGGCCCTGTGCCTTGGCCTGATACATGGCGGCGTCGGCGTTGCGCACTAGGATATCGACCTCGTTGCCGTCATCCGGGGCGATGCATACGCCAATGCTGCCCGACAGGCAGAGTTCGTTGCCGCCCACCGTGAAAGGCTGGCGAAACAGGGCAAGCAGCTTGTCCGCCACCTGCGCCACGGCATCCTGATTCGCGATGTCTTCCAGGATGCAGAGGAATTCATCACCGCCCTGGCGTGCCAGGATGTCGCTGCTGCGAACGCAGGTTTTGACGCGCCGCGTCACCGCCACCAATAACTCGTCACCCACCGAATGCCCCAAAGTGTCGTTGACGTCCTTGAAGCGGTCCAGGTCGATGAAGAGCACCGCCAGGCGGGACTTCTGCCGTGTCGCCCTCGACAGGCACTGTGACAGATGTTCCTTGAACATCAGCCGGTTGGGGAGCCCGGTGAGGGGGTCGTGATGGGCCAGGTGATCGAGCCGACTCTCGGCGCGGCGCCGTTCGGCGATTTCACCTTCCAGCGCCGCGGTACGTTCCTGCACCCTCCGATCCAGTTCCAGGTTGCTTGTTTGCAGCTCTGTAGCCTGCAGGCGCAGGATGCGCTGGGCATGGCGCACCATCAGCAGTTGCAGCAGATACAGCAAGGTGAGGCTGGCCACCGCTGCGATGACCACTTGCCAGAGGACGCGATCCACGCGCTGCACCAGCGTCGTGACTTCGCGGTAGATCTCGAACACGCCATAGATGTTGCCGTCCTGGTCGTACATCGGCACATAGCTAGCGATAAAGTCGATTTTTGCGCGCTCGCCGTCGTGGGCGTTGAACACGTCGCGATGCTTCAAATCGCTGGATACCCGGCCGCCGATCGCGGCCTGGAACCCCGGTTTATGACCCACCGACTCGCCCAGTTGTACCTGATCGGTGGAGTACACGGTAAGCCCGTTGCGGTTATACGCCTTGACCTTGATGACGTCGCTGTTCCTGATCAAGGCCAGCACGCTGGGGTGCAGTTCGGCGGCTTTGGCGTCGACCCCCTGCCCCGGCGCATCCTGTGGCGAATGGGAAAGCGCCACGATGGCGGCAAATTCCTTGCTAAGGGCATTGCGCACGAAATGCGTCATGGCGACATTGTCGTGTTCAGCCTGGCTGATGAGGTGATGGGTGGAGGCCTTATGAAAATAGCTGCCCAGCACGCCGCCGGCGAGGGCGATAAGCACAAGTGACAGCGCAGAGAAATAGCGCGTCAGATTGAACATCCGGGTATTCGGCGAATACTTCAATGGCCCTGCCCTGAGTGTGGATTCACAGGCAGTGTACAACCCTTTGATCCGCAAGCGAAACCCGTGCTTACGGCTCGAATTCGGTGATGACCGGACGTGTTGCGCCTACGGAATCCATCTTGACCGGGCCGAACGCTAGTGTCACGAACCGGAAACAACGAAACATGAGACAGCGTCTCTTTCCACCAAGATCGTTGCAGCCCCTTGCCGTATACCTCCCAGACCAGCCGGGCCAAGTCTATGTTCGATAGCGCACAGAACCCACTGACACTTCTGCTTATTCTTTACGCATCGCGATGGTGTCTGATCCCGCTCGCATGTTTTTAGGCATATTTTT
>CAYGMS010000390.1:0-2573 GCA_964350905.1 uncultured Thiobacillus sp.
TCGTCGAGAAGTTTGCGATGCATGTGCTACTCGCCAAATGCGTAGTCACTGTCTTTACGTTAGTTTCCAATTTTGCCGGTCGGCGTGCGCTGCTGTTTACGCGCTGGGGGCGCTTCCCGATGGCTTCTTCCGCGCGCTAATATCATGAAAAAAATCGCTCTCATCATCGGTGCAGGCCCGGCCGGCCTTACTGCTGCGCTGGAACTGCTACGCCGCAGCGATATCACGCCCATCGTGCTGGAAGCCGACACTCAGGTGGGGGGTATTTCGCGCACAGTGAATCATCTGGGCAACCGTATCGATATCGGAGGGCACCGATTCTTTTCCAAGTCGGACTGGGTTATGAATTGGTGGAAAGAGATTCTGCCGGTTCAGTCGGATAGCGCCGGCCCGGTGAGAATTGCGTATCAGAACAAGTCGCGTGAGGTCGAAGCGGTGCCGATGGTGGGTGCCGACCAGGATCGTGCAATGCTGTTGCGAGGACGGCTGTCACGCATCTATTACCTGCGCCGTTTTTTTGATTATCCAATCAAACTTTCGGCGAACACATTGGGAAACCTTGGTCCTGTGCGGGTGCTGAAAATCGGCTCGAGCTACGCGTGGGCACGGTTGTTTCCACGCAAGATTGAACGTTCGCTGGAAGACTTTCTGGTCAATCGCTTTGGCCGCCAGCTCTATCTCACGTTCTTCAAAGATTACACAGAAAAAGTATGGGGCGTGCCTTGCCATGAAATCAGTGCCGAGTGGGGAGCCCAGCGCATTAAGGGGCTGTCTGTGAGTTCTGCACTCAAGCACGCGCTGCGTAAGCTTCTTAGGCTGGAGCAAAAGGTGGTCAACACTTCTCTGATTGAACGCTTCCTCTATCCAAAATTCGGACCGGGCCAAATGTGGGAAGAGGTCGCCAATCAAGTGTGCGAGAAGGGCGGGTCGATCCATTTTGGCCATCAGGTGAGAGGGCTGCGTGTTGAAAACGGGCGCGTGGCTGCTGTGCGTGCATGGGATGAAGCCGCACAGCGGGAGGTTGAATTCATCTGTGATTATGCTTTCTCCACCATGCCTGTGCGCGATCTGGTGCGCGGCATGAACGACATACCGGCCGATGTGCGCGCAGTCGCTGAGGCTTTGCCTTATCGCGATTTCATTACTGTTGGATTGCTGGCAAAGAAGATGTGTGCGAACCCGCAGTCGCGTTCCGTCAATGCCAGCAACATGCCGCCAGACAACTGGATTTACATTCAGGAGAACGACGTAAAAGTCGGACGGCTGCAGATTTTCAATAACTGGAGCCCCGGCATGGTTGCAGACCCATCTAAGGTATGGATGGGCTTGGAGTACTTCTGCAACGAAGGGGATGCGCTTTGGGCGATGTCAGATGCCGACCTGAAAACGCTCGGCAAACGAGAGATGGCGAAAATTGGCCTGCTCGACGAGCTCGACGTGGAGGATGCTGTAGTTATTCGCATGCCCAAAGCCTACCCGGCTTATTTCGGCAGTTATGGGCAGTTTGATGTGGTGCGTGAATATCTGGACAGTATCCAGAACCTATTCCTGGTAGGGCGCAATGGGATGCACCGCTACAACAACCAGGACCATTCAATGCTGACTGCGAAAATGTCAGTCGACAATATACTTGCGGGCATTACCGACAAGGCAAACATCTGGGCGGTGAACGTCGATGACGATTATCACGAGGAAGTGCGTTAACAGCACTCTAAGCCCTTGGTCGAGTTATCGGCGTAATGCGCAGGACGAAGACGGGCCGAATGCGGGCTGGCTATCATCGCACGAAGCATACACGCGGTTGGAATTGAATGATCGTATCCGATTCCATTTCACATCACATGCTACTCGTCGGCCATGTTGCCGATTGCGCGTCTGATCACTTCCCCGGTAAATCCGCGGCTTTGCATAAAGCGGATCTGTTTGGCCTTTTCGGCCGCATTGTTGGGTAGGGCATTAAATTTTTTTCTCCAAATTTCACGTGCCCGATCAAGTTCGCTGTCGCGGTTGTCATTCAAGACGCTTTCAATGGTTGAATCCGCCACGCCACGCTGCCTCAGATCGTAAGCCAGTTTGATGCTGCCTGCGCGCGCGCGGTGATCTGCCACATAGCTCTCGGCAAAGCGCAGATCGGAGAGCCAGTTTTTCGATTCAAAATCATCCAGTAGCAGGCCAGTTTCTGCACGCGCAAACCCGGCAGCCTCGAGTTTGCGGCTGAGTTCGGCGCGGCTATGTTCGCGCCGCGCCAGCAGACGCAGGGCGCGTACCCGCAGATCGGAGGCTGTTGCTTCGGCGCTGGCCTCAGGCGTCGGCTTCATCAGTTTCTGGCGCGGTACCGGAGGGGTTGACACCGACCGCAGCACGGACTTTGGCTTCGATCTCTTTCGCGATTTCCGGGTGCTCTTTCAGGTATTCGCGCGCGTTGTCCTTGCCCTGGCCGATCTTGTCGCCGTTGTAGGCGTACCAGGCGCCGGATTTGTCGATGAACTTGTGGGCGACGCCGAGTTCGATGATTTCGCCTTCGCGCGAGATGCCCTGGCCGTACAGGATGTCGAAGAAGGCTTCCTTGAACG
>CAYGMS010000391.1:0-2572 GCA_964350905.1 uncultured Thiobacillus sp.
TTTCATGGGGTGTCCTCCAGTAAGCCAGTGGGCAGGCCGTCGATGCTGACCTGGTTTTTTTCGCGCCAGTAATCCAGTAAACCCACCGCGCCCTTTTTCTCGGCCCAGCGCACCAGGGTGTCGCGTTCACCAACGTAGGTATACGTCGGCACGGCGTAGCCGCACGAGGTTTGCACGGCGTCGATGTCGAGCACGATGATCTGGCGTTCGCTGGGGAGTGCCGCGAAATGGTGATGCAGTTCGGCCCAGGCGGCATCCTGTCGGCGCACGACGTGGCCATGCCCGTACAGACGCAGAATCAGCGGGTCGGCATCGAAGCTGCACCACATCATCGTCATGCGGCCATCGTGTTTCAGGTGGGCGGCGGTTTCGTTGCCGCTGCCGGTGAGGTCGAGATAGGCAACGCGCCTGTCCGAGAGCACGCGCAGGCTGTCCATGCCTTTGGGCGACAGGTTGAGCCGACTGTCGCCGGTTCCGGTTGCGGTAAAAAACAGTTTTTGCGCAGCGATGAAATCGCGGTGTCTGGCTTCGAGTGCAGGATAAAAGCGCGCCATCAGTTGATCTGCTTTTTGAGAAATTCGGTGAGGATGCGCAGGCGTGTCAGGCTGTCGTTCATTTCCAGCAGATTTTGCTTGATGCTGAGTGTGAGCGGCAGCACTTCGGACAGGCGATAACCCACCCATGCGGCGTTGTCGAATGCGTGCGGTGCAGGGAAGTGCGCGTCTCCGTATTCGTCGACGATGTGACGCAGGATTTCGACGGCGAGTTCGAGGTCATCCGGGATGGCCATGGCGGGCTCGGAACTGATCGATTCCACGGTGCCCATGAGCAGGCCACTGGAATCGGTCTGGGTGCTGCGGATGACGAAGCGTTCCTGCGCGAGCGTGTCGATATGCAGGATGCCGTTTTGCGGCATGTCCCAATCGGTGACGTGGACGAGCGTGCCGACCGTGTAGGGCACGGCGGGGGTGCCGGTCTCGGCGCCTTCGCGTATGGCGCAGATGCCGAAAGCGGAGTTGTCGGCAATGGCCTGCTTGACCATTGTCAGGTAGCGCTGTTCAAAGATGCGCAGCGGCTGCACCCCGCCGGGGAAGACCACGGTATTGAGCGGGAACAGGGGGAGGGTGTGATTCATCGGCTTTCACCCCAGCGTGCCATCAGCGTGTGCTGGATGCCCAGCTGGTCAAGGATGCGTGCAACGATGAAATCGATGATGTCTTCGACGCTTTTCGGCTGGTGATAAAAGCCGGGATTGGCTGCCAGGATCACCGCGTTCATTTTCGACAGCTTCAACATGTTTTCCAGATGCAGCGTGGAAAAGGGCGCTTCGCGCGGCACCAGAATCAGCTTGCGCTGCTCTTTCAGCATCACGTCGGCGGCGCGCTCGATGAGATTGTCGGACAGGCCGTGCGCAATCGCCGCAAGCGTGCCCATCGAACATGGGCACACCACCATCGCATCGGACGGGTTGGAACCGGAGGCGACCGGCGCATTCCAGTCTTCGCGGCTGAATACGCGCAGTTGGCCGTCGTGTGCGTGCAGCGATTCGGACAATTGCTTCTCAAGATCCATCGGGCGCGCCGGCAAGGCCACGCCCAGTTCCTGTTTGGCAACGATATGCGCGGCTTGTGAAATCAGCAGGTAAACCCGCACGTTGGCAGCCAGCAGACATTCGAGCAGACGCAGGCCATAGGCCATGCCTGAGGCGCCGGACAGCGCCAGGGTGACAGTATTGGGAGGCAGGTTCATGGCACGAATTGTCGCTTGGATGGCATCAATAATCCACCGTGTGCCACTTATTCCATTTCCAGATTGAAAATCTCTTTGTCGGTTTCACCTTGCCGTGCTCCAGCACTGTCTGCGGCTTACCTTCGCGATCTTTTCAATCTGGAAATGGAATTACTTATTGCGTACAGCCGCTGGCTACGATGCCTGCGGCTGTTCGCTTGAAGGGGGCGGGGTGGCCAGCAGTCGCGCCACAATGACGCCATTGACGGCGCCGAATATCAGGGCAGCGGCAGCAAACACCGGCAATAATCCGATGATTGCTGCGCCCGGTAGCAGCCACCAGCCGGCCAGGGCAAGCTGCCCGCCAATGTGCCCGAATGCGGCCAGAACGGACAGGCTGATGGGGCCGAAATGTTGACGCGGCAGATGGCGTGCCAGTGCCAACACCAGCAGACTGATGCACGCACCGGCGGCCGACAGCCAGAAGCCCGGTGCAAACAGGCTTCCCAGCAGAATGGCGCCGGCCAGTACGCGCAGCCCCGATACCCAGGCTGCCGCACGCCAGCCGTATTGCAGCAAGACCAGCAGCACGACGATGTTGGCGAGTCCGGGTTTGACGCCGGGGATCGGGCTGGGCAGCGCAGCCTCGGCAAGCGTGAGGCCGATCGCCAGCGCCGCCAGCCGCGCAATGCGGCGGTCATCGGCGCTAACCGGGAACTCAATAACCGAGTGTGTCATAGGCGACGGTGTGGCCCCGGATTTCGAGGCTCACCTGATTGGGCAGACAGAGCGCCGCCTGGCCGGATTGCGTGAGCCAGCCTTGCTTGACGCATAGCTGACGGGG
>CAYGMS010000392.1:0-2572 GCA_964350905.1 uncultured Thiobacillus sp.
TGGTGATTGCCATCCGTCATGCGGGTCACTATCTGCTGGCCAACAACCAGGCAGGGCAATTCAACTCAACCCATGATTATGTGAAAACAGTCATCGAGACGCTGAAGCGACGCTGCGCGCAGGCAGACCCTGAACGGGCCACGGAAACTGCCGCACATATCGACCGCCTAGTCGAGCAATGGCACACTGAAGCGGCACACTGCCAGGTATCGAAAATTCAGCTGAATTACCAAGCACCCGACAAGGACAAGGCCGCGAATCGTCTGCTCCACAACCACGACGACCAGATCAAAGGGCTGTGGCCAACACTCCAGTCCATGCGCAATGTCGAAAACACCGGCTTGCTAAAACCCCTATGAGCAAGAAAACTGAATTAATCCCCGTTCGGCTATCGCACTTGCTGCGCCATTGTTCGGTGGGCGCCATTGTGCGAGGTCCGGATTACCTGATGACCGTTAAGGACATCCGCGAGTGGACTGACGTGAGAGGAAACCCTGCTGGTGAGCCTATTCGTTACGTGGATGGCGTTCGCTCTGCATTGGGTATTGAACAAGAACTGCGCGAACCCCCTGTTGCGAAAGCGCTGGATACTGGTCAGGTCGAGGGGGGATGTGTACCGGCGCAACGCTACCCATCCTGGATGCGCTGTCCACGCTGTGGTCTGCTGCACTACAAGCCATGGAGAGGGCTGGCAGCGGATGAAAAGCCACGCTGCCAGGAAAGCGACCCGGAGAAATGCAAGAACAAGCCACAGCTTGAGCAAGCGCCGTGGGCGTTAATTCACGTTGATGGCCACATGGCCGATGTGCCTTGGCATTTTCTTACACATCCAAAGGAAGGCAAGGGCGCGCAGGATCAGCAACAGTGCCGCGCGGACTGGAATGAACCCTATCTGTGCTTGATTGACAAGGGCGCATCCGGTCGCAAGTTGAGTTGTAAGCGATGCAATGCAACAAGCGATTTTGGCCATGACATGCAGATTACTTATGGCAAGACACGCCAACAACCCTGGATCAGGGAAAATGCCGAGGTGGCCGATGGCATGGCCACCGTGTTGGAAATTAATGACGCACGCGTTCATGCGCCACAAACGTGCAATGCGCTGGTCATTCCACCCGAGTCGCGCATACGCAAGGGATCCGTCGTGGATCGGTTGTATTCAAGCTCACAAAAGCGGCAGCAGATTGAACGGGCGAGAACCTCGCTTGCTAGAACGGCGGCGTTGAACCTGATTGCCAGTGCATGGCGCTGTTCCGCTCAGGGGGTCGAAGATGCTCTGTTAGAAATCAACAAGGGCTACCCACTCTATGGGCAGAACATCACGCAAGGAATCCTGCTCGAAAACGAATATCAGGCCTTGTGCAACGAGATGCCGGACGTAGCGGATGACGAGGACTTCGTTACTCGCCATCACACCCGAGACTGGAAAGCACTGATCGAGACTCTGCCTGACGGTACTAAACCAGGCAAAATCATCAAAGCAGTGAGCCGACTCATCGCCGCCAATCGCCTTAAGGAAATCATGGTGCTGAAGGGTTTTAAACGCCTTGGTCAGGAAGGACACCTGGTGCCGCCAGACATCATTGGCGAGAGCACTTGGCTACCCGCACTGGAACTCTACGGGGAAGGCGTATTTTTCAGTTTGGACGAAAACTTGTTGAGCCGATGGGAATCCCACCCGGCGCTCGGGGAACGTTCCAATGACTTCCAGCGCCGCTTTGCTGCCACCGGCTTGCGATTTGACCCCGAGATCATCGTCACCCCGCGTTTCCTGCTGCTGCACACACTCGCACACCTATTGATCCGACAACTGGAAACCGAGGCAGGTTACCCGGCGGCCTCACTGAAAGAGCGCATCTACTGCACAGCAGGCAAGTTGCCCATGTCGGGCATTCTGGTTTATGTGGCAGTGCCCGATGTGGTGGGATCACTGGGGGGGCTTGCCGAGCTTGCTACACCAGAGCGTTTCTTGCTCCTGCTGTCCAGCGTATTCGACCACGCAGAATGGTGCTCACTCGACCCGGTGTGTTCCGAACATGGCGGCCAAGGGCCAAGCCTTCTCAATCGCGCTGCTTGTCATGCCTGCGCATTGATCCCCGAGCCGAGTTGCGCATATGGCAATGTATTGCTGGATCGGGCGTTCATCAAAGGTGATGTCACAACAGGTATACCAGCATTCCTGAGTAGCTTGGATTAACACCGGGGCATGGCAAAGCGCGAATTCAATCTGCCGGGCATTCAAGACCTCAGCAAGGAGCAGGAGGATGCTCGCGCGCTACCAAAGCAGGGGCAACACCTCATTATCGGCGGCCCCGGTACGGGGAAATCGGTACTCGCACTGCTGCGAGCGAGGCGGCATCAGCAGGACAAGGATGACTATGTTTTCCTCGTTTACAACAAGCTGCTGAACCAAGCAAGTCGCCAGTTGTTTGGAATGGAGTTGAGTAGTCAACAGTGGAACAGTTGGTTCATGAACAATTTCAAAGCAGTAACTGAGGTTGATATGCCTATGCTCCCGCCAGGTGGGAATGGCTGGAAAGGGTTTGATTGGGTTCAGGCATCAGAAATCATT
>CAYGMS010000393.1:0-2567 GCA_964350905.1 uncultured Thiobacillus sp.
CATCCCGGGTTTTCCTCGGCCAGCCAAATGGCGACAATAGCCAGCATATGGTCACTGCCATTTTCCGTTTCTACGAAGAACTGAACGATTTCCTCGCGCCGAAGCGGCGCAGGCAGGAATTTACCGTGCCGTGCGCGGAGGCGGCGACGACCAAGCACATGATCGAGGCGCTGGGGGTGCCACACACCGAGGTGGAATTGATTCTGGTGAACGGCGAATCGGTGGATTTCAGCCGGCGGCTGCAGGACGGTGACCGGGTGGCGGTGTATCCACGCCTCGAGGCGATGGACGTGACGCCCTTGCTGCGGGTGCGCGACACACCCTTGCGCGAAACGCGCTTCGTGGCCGACGCGCACCTCGGCGGGCTGGCGCACCTGCTGCGCATGCTGGGATTCGACACGTTGTATGACAACCATTTTCACGACGACGAGATCGTGGCCATTGCCGGGCGCGACGGCCGCATCGTGCTGACGCGCGACCGCGAATTGTTGAAGCGCCGGGCGGTGACGCACGGCTGCTACGTGCATGCGCTGAAGTCGGAGCAGCAGTTGCGCGAGATCGTCGTGCGGCTGGACCTGGCGCGCAGTGCACGGCCATTTACCCTGTGCCTGCACTGCAATGTGCCGCTGCGTCCGGTCGACAAGGCCAGTGTGCTGGATCGCCTGCCGCCCAAGGTTCGGGAACACTACGAGCGATTCAGCACCTGTGATGCGTGTGGTCGTCTATTCTGGGAAGGCTCGCACTGGCGTAACATGCGCCGGCTTCTGGACGATTTGTTGCCCAACGGCTCACCTGACACGTCACGCGCCTCATGAAAGGAATGCTGTGAAACGAACCACCCAACTGATTTTGTCTGGCCTGCTGGCTGGCATTTTTCTGAGTGCCTGTGATCAGGCGCCCAACTCCCAGGCCGGAGCCAAGACCATGGCCCAGAAGCGTGACCTCGATTCGCCTCAAGTGGTGCGTGGCCGTGTCATTTATGACCAGCACTGTGCGGAATGCCATGGTGCGCAGGGCAAGGGGCCAATCGGCGACTGGCGTATTCGTGACGCGGAAGGAAAGTTTCCGCCCCCACCGCTGGACGACAGTGCGCATGCCTGGCACCACCCAACGGCAGTATTGCTGGAGATGGTGCGCGAAGGCAGTCCACAGGGCCAGGGCAACATGCCGGCCTGGAAGGAAAAATTGAGCGAGCAGAACATGCAGGACGTGGTGGCGTACATCAAGTCGCTGTGGTCCGATCAGGTGTATCAACTCTGGATGAAAATGGAGCAGCAATCGCTGGACGGTTGAAACTTGCCGACGGGTCTGCCGTCTGACTTGCCGGGGCGGGTAAAATACCGCCATTGAAATCATCTAATCAGGAGTAAACCCATGAGTGAATACGGATTCGACGCCAAGATCAGCGGCCCCTTTGATGCCGCTGTCGAGAAAGTCACCAACGCATTGAAAACCGAAGGCTTCGGCGTGCTGACCGACATCGATGTGAAGGCAACCATGAAGACCAAGCTCGATGTTGATCTGCGCCCCTACCGCATCCTCGGCGCCTGTAATCCGCCGCTCGCGCATCAGGCCATTTCGGCCGAGCCCGATGTCGGCATGCTGCTGCCGTGCAATGTGGTGGTGCGCGAAGAAGAGGATGGCGGTGTGACCGTGTCTTTCCTGGATCCCGACATCATGATCAAACTGGTTTCCAACACCGCCGTGCATGATGTGGCGACCGAGGCGCGCGCCCGCCTGATGCGGGTGAAGGACAGTCTGACTGCGTGAGTGGTTTCGCAGCCAGAAAAATGCCCGCATCAGCGGGCATTTTTTCGCATGCGTATCAGGAAGGTTACGAATCCAGTTGCTTCACCACTTCCTGCACCAGCACCCACGGCGCCACCACCACCGCCCAGAACATCGGCTGACGCGTATGCCAGTCTTCGGCATCGCTCATCTCGGCGCGAGCGATATGACCGTCTGCCAGCCATGCCTGAACGATGTCTGCTTTGTTTTCTGCGATATGGAGGGCGGCTTCGATCAGATCCGTTCCAATAGCCACCTTGATGACATCGCCGCGTGCAAAGTGGCGTTCCAGTTCGGGCCATTGCAGTTGGGCCGTTTCGAGATTGAGCTTGGCGCGGAGGAGGTCGCTGGTCATTTCGGGCACAAGTTACAAGATGCAAGTTTCAAGTTTCAAGATGCAAGTTTCAAGGAGGGCGTTGCGCAGGTCAGCGGGTTTTTCCGCCGCCGCGCCGCTGGCTGAGCGGATGTTTGGGCACCTGCGGCGGACGGCCTCGGGTGGGGGGCGTGGGCTTGCCGGTTGCCGGTTTGCCTGAACCCGCTTTGGTCGGGGCGGGTTTGCTGGTGCCGGGTTTGGGCTGAGCGGATCGGTCTTGTCCCGATCCAGATGGCCCGGATTTTCCGTGCCCTGGCTTTCCGCGGGCACCTTCGGCACGTGGCGTGCGTGTGCCTTCCGGCTGCTTGCCGGTGCCGGCAGGTTGGTACAGCGGGATCAGGTGTTTCTTGCTGTTGCCGATCAGATCTTCGCGACCCATTTCCTTGAGTGCTTCGCGCAGCAGTGG
>CAYGMS010000394.1:0-2564 GCA_964350905.1 uncultured Thiobacillus sp.
CGGGCACCACGCTGGCGCGCGATGTGCACGTGGGCAACTTCGTCGAGATCAAGAATAGCCAGATCGACGACGGCTCCAAGGTCAATCACCTGTCCTACATCGGTGACACCACCATGGGCAAAAAGGTCAACATCGGCGCCGGCACCATCACCTGCAATTACGATGGCGCCTACAAGCATCGCACGGTGATCGAGGACGAGGTCTTCGTCGGCTCCGACACCCAGCTGGTGGCGCCGGTTACCGTGGGCAAGGGCGCCTCTTTGGGTGCCGGCACGACGCTGACCCGGGACGCACCCGCGGGCGAACTCACCTTGTCACGCGCCAGGCAAACGACTATCAGCGGCTGGGTCCGCCCGGTCAAACAGAAAAAGGAAAACTGATCATGTGTGGCATTGTCGGCGCGGTTGCGCAGCGTAACGTCGTTCCCATCCTGCTCGAAGGCCTGCGGCGTCTTGAATATCGCGGCTACGATTCGGCCGGACTGGTCATCATCAATGGTGGTCTGCAGCGCGTGCGCAGCGTGGGCCGCGTCGCCTCATTGGCGGAGGACTGTGCCACGCAGCAGGTGCAAGGCAACCTCGGCATTGCACATACGCGCTGGGCCACGCACGGCGCGCCGTCGGAAGCCAATGCACACCCGCATGTGAGCGGCGGGCTGGCGGTGGTACACAACGGCATCATCGAAAACCACGAGGCCCTGCGCACCCGGCTCAAAGCAGCCGGCTTTGTCTTCACCTCGGAAACCGACACCGAAGTCATCGCGCATCTCATTGATCTGTATTACAGGCAGAGCAAGGACCTGCTCGCCGCCACCCAGGCCGCAGTGGCCGAGCTGGAAGGCGCGTATGCGATCGGGGTGGTAAGTGAGGACTCACCTAGCCGCTTGATTTGTGCCCGCAAGGGCAGCCCGTTGCTGATCGGCCTGGGCATCGAGGAAAATTTCATCGCCTCCGACGTCTCGGCGCTGCTGCCGGTGACCCAGCGCGTGATGTATCTGGAAGAAGGCGACGTCGCCGACATCGGCCTGTTGGCGGTGACGGTGTACGACGCGGCCGGCAACAAGGTCGACCGCAGCGTGCACATTTCCGAACTGTCGGCCGACATGGCCGAACTCGGCAATTACCGTCATTTCATGCAAAAGGAAATCCACGAGCAGCCGCGTGCGCTGACCGAAACCTTGCTGGCAGCGGTGGCCCAGGATCAGGTGCTGCCCGAATGGTTCGGTTTTGATGCTGCTGAAGTGCTCAGCCAGGTCAACGCCGTCACCTTCCTCGCCTGTGGCACCAGCTACCATGCAGCGAAAGTGGCCACTTACTGGCTGGAAGAGATCGCCGGCATCCCGGCGTATGCCGAGGTTGCCAGTGAATACCGCTATCGCACCTCGGTGCCCAACCCCGATGCGCTGATCGTCACCATTTCGCAGTCCGGCGAAACTGCCGACACGCTGGCGGCGCTGAACCATGCCAAAGCATTGGGACAGGACAAGACACTGACCATCTGCAACGTGGCGGAGTCGGCGCTCACTCGCGCGTCGCGCCTCAAGTTTCTGACCCGGGCAGGTCCGGAAATCGGGGTTGCCTCGACCAAGGCCTTTACCACCCAGCTGGCGGGTTTGTTCCTGCTGACGCTGGTGCTGGCCAAGCTGCGCGGGCGGCTCACGCCGGAACAGGAAGCGGCCCACCTTGCCTCACTACGCAGCCTGCCGAATAAAGTGCAGCAGGTGCTGGCGTTGGAGCCGCAAGTCGAAGCCTGGGCACAGCGTTTCGCCAACAAGCACCATGCCTTGTTTCTCGGGCGCGGCGTGCACTACCCGATCGCACTCGAAGGCGCGCTCAAGCTGAAAGAGATTTCCTACATCCACGCCGAAGCCTATCCGGCCGGGGAACTCAAGCATGGCCCGCTGGCGCTGGTCGACGAGGACATGCCGGTGATCACCATCGCCCCCAACGACCAGCTGATCGAAAAGCTGAAGTCCAACATGCAGGAAGTGCGTGCACGCGGCGGCGAACTGTATGTGTTCGCCGACGGCGACGTGCACATCGAGGAATCCGCCTTTGTGCACGTGATCAAGCTGCCGGGTGGCCACAATGGCGTGCTGTCACCGGTTTTGCACACCGTGACGCTGCAACTGCTGTCGTATCACGCCGCCCTGCAAAAAGGCACGGATGTGGACAAGCCGCGTAATTTGGCGAAGAGCGTCACGGTGGAATAAACGGTATCGAAATTCAGGCTTGGCCTGATATGTCGTGTATGTCGTGGACGTTCAGGTCATGATGGTCTGGTAGAAATCGGTCAGAGGGCGGTCAAGTATTTTCCCCGCTGCAGACACTCGTCTCGTACTACTATTGCCTATGCGGATAGACAACCTCAGCCCCCAATGAAAGTTGTCGTTACTGCGCATCGGTACGTAACGTGAATTTCAGTAGCCCGGACTAATCGGTCTTGTGAATAATTATTAGTCCATCAGTCACTAGCGAGGTTTGTGTGCAGCTCGTCAATTTTTCCGCAACCAACTACCGCAGCATAACTTCTGCCCATAGGATTTCATTTTCAAACGTCACGGT
>CAYGMS010000395.1:0-2564 GCA_964350905.1 uncultured Thiobacillus sp.
CTCAAAATGCAAGCACAAACGCAGCCACAAACCAGCAACATCACCACCGCTATTCGGGAAGCATATCCAGACTACCCGCCGCGCCCAGCGCTTTTCACTGTCAAGCAATTCGCGGAGCGCAATCCGGCTTTTACCGAATCAGCGCTTTGGAACATCCGATTCAAGAGCAAGCCACGTCTTTGCAGCAAAGGCCCTGTTGAAACCAATGGTGCTGAATCCGCCTTTGTAACGGTGGGGCGCAAAGTCCTGGTGGACGAGCAAGCTTTCTTCGAGTGGGTGAAAGCCCAAAACGGAGCCGCAGCTTGAGGGGCGACCATGAGCTACGCGAACCCCACGCGGGGTACTGCCACCCGCAAACCATCAAGCAAACCCTTCGGCTTCAAACGCGACCTGTTACCCAGCCCTGCCGAGTATTACAAAACCCAAGGACTGAAGCTGACCGGCGGCGGCGAATGGAAAAACGCCGTTTGCCCATTTCACCAGGATACCCACCCAAGCCTGCGCGTGCGGCTCGATACCGGTGGCTTTCGCTGCATGGTTTGCGGCGCGCACGGCGGCGATGTGTTGGCATTCCATCGGCTGATCACCGGCCTGCCGTTTGTTCGAGCGGCGCAAGATTTAGGCGCATGGGAGGTGCAACCATGATGACCTCACAACACACTGCGCACGTTAACGCATGGGTGAAGCATCACGCCCGGCAATTGAGCCGCAAGCCAATAGCCGACGGCTTTACGCCGCGTGCGCTGCACATATACACCGACGTCGACGGAACCCCGACGCACTGGCGCATCCGGTTAAAAAACCCGGACACAGGCGAAAAGTGGATACGTCCTTTGATGAGGGATGGCGCGGCCTTCTCACTAAAACAGCCTGACTATCCGAGCGGGACGCCGCTGTATCGCCTGCACGAATTGATCGTGCGGCATGATGAGGCTGTGTTTATCGTAGAAGGCGAAACATGCGCAGATGCGCTTGCCGAACTGGGCATTCTCGCCACCACGTCTGGCGCGGCGGATTCAGCGGGCAAAGCTGACTGGTCAATCCTTCGCGAAGGCATTGCGACGATTTGGCCTGACCATGACGAAGCCGGGCAACGCTACGCGCAAGCCGTCAAAGCCGCGCTGGAATCCATCGGCTGCACGGTGGCGGTTATCGACGTGGACACGCTGGGCTTGCCGGTCAAAGGCGATGCTGTTGACTGGCTGGCAGCGCACCCGGGCGCGACGGCAACCGATATTCATGCAATGCCGAAAATCGACCCCTCAGAATCGCCTACAAGCAACGATCAAGGCGTGGGTGTGGCAAAGCCCTATCCCTTGCACGGAGGAAGCGGCTACGCCAGCGAGGTGAGCATTATTCGCGGCTGCGACCTGATCCCGGAAGCGGTTAAATGGCTTTGGCCGGGTTGGCTGGCTGCGGGCAAGTTGCACATTCTTGGCGGCGCGCCAGGTACGGGTAAAACCACGCTCGCGCTCGCAATGGCTGCGACGATTACAACCGGCGGACGCTGGCCTGACGGCACGCGCGCGCCGTTGGGTAATGTCGTCGTCTGGTCTGGCGAAGACGATCCGACCGACACGCTACTGCCGCGCCTGATTTTGTCTGGCGCGGACGTGAACCGGATTTATTTTGTGGGCGACGTGCTCGACGCTGAAGGCAAGCGCGCATTCGACCCCGCGAAAGATATGCGACCGCTCGCAGATGCACTCGACGGCATCGGTGACGTGCGACTACTGATCGTTGATCCGATTGTGTCGGCTGTTGCGGGCGACTCGCACAAAAATGCAGAGGTAAGGCGAGCACTCGCGCCACTGGTCGATCTTGCGGGACGTATGGGCTGCGCGCTGGTTGGCGTGACGCACTTTTCCAAGGGCACAGTCGGGCGCGATCCGACAGAGCGCATTACCGGAAGCCTTGCCTTCGGCGCGCTGGCGCGTCTTGTCATGGTTGCGGCCAAGCATCAAGACCAAGGTGACGACGGCGAAGCACGCCGGGTACTGCTTCGCGCGAAATCAAACCTTGGCGCTGATGATGGTGGATTTTGTTATGAGCTGCGGCAAGGCGAGCTTGCCGGACATCCTGGAATCTTCGCATCGTGCGCTGTGTTTGGTGCTGCGATTGAAGGTGCGGCGCGTGACATTCTGGCCGAAGCCGATGCAACTGACGACGAAGGTGGCGATGCGGTATCCAGCGTCGTGCAATGGCTTGACAACCTGCTACGCGATGAAGGCGGACAACTCGACCGGCGTGACGTGATGAAGGCGGCGCAAGCAATGGGCTACAAGGAAAGAACCATTCACCGCGCCCGAGAAAAACTCAATCTTGTTGTCGATCAAACCGGCTTTGGGAAAGCAAAACGCAGCGTCTGGAAATATTCAGATTCGGCCATGCCTGCCACATGCGTGCCATGCGTGCCAGATAAATTAACTGGCAAACATGGCATTTATGGGGTTGAAGCTGGCGCGCATGGCATGGCCGTCGTACCAGATGACGCGGAGGTTTTCTGATGGGCGCACCTGATGTTTTGCACCTGTTGGAAATTTCCGGCCTGAGCGTTTCGCTTC
>CAYGMS010000396.1:0-2529 GCA_964350905.1 uncultured Thiobacillus sp.
TTGTTTACGACCGGGTAAAGCCAGGAGCAAATGCCGGAATACGGTAAGCCGCATCATCGGTACGCCCCACCCGGAACCCGCAGACTGCTCATTGCACATGGGCACATTCATGCCCACAATTGAAAAAGTCTGTAAAACACCTGGCTGACACCCAACCACCCTGGCCTGAATCCACTAACATTCACTTTCTTTAACTTGCCCGCAAGGCGCGCCAGTTAAAGAAAACAGGCCTAAAACCGTTAATACCGCTATCGAATTAAACTTTTCGGGGCTGCGAACCGTGCTTACCGTAGAGCCATCTTGAATACAGAAACACAGCTTCAGAATGCATCGGACACATCCCCTCCCGATACCAGCGTTCAAAGCCCTGCCCCAACTGTCCCTGCTGGGCCTGACACCCTGCTCGAATGCCTGCTCGTGGTGGTCCGTGCACATGGCGGCACCTTAAGTAGCCAGGCTGCAATCGATGGGTTGCCGCTGATCAACAACCGTCTTACCCCGTCGCTCTTCAAGCGTGCCGCCAAGCGTGCCGGGCTCACCAGCAATGTCGTGCGCAAGACGCTGGACGCGTTGAACCCTGCCCTGTTCCCTGCCGTGCTGCTGCTCGAAGGTGAAGAAGCCTGCGTGCTGCTGGGTTGGCAAGACGAGGGCCGGACCGCCCGCGTGATCTTCCCCGAACTGGACCAGGCGGAAGCCACGTTACCGCGCGATGAACTGGCCGCCCGCTACGCCGGTCACACCATTCTGGCGCGCCCCGAATTCCGCTTTGACGCGCGCGCCCCTGAAGTGGGCCGGGTCAAGCACCGGCACTGGTTCTGGGGAACGCTGGCCGACAACACGCACTTGTATCGCGACGTGCTGCTGGCGGCATTCATGATCAATCTGTTCGCCATTGCCCTGCCCCTGTTCACCATGAACGTATATGACCGCGTGGTGCCCAATCATGCGATCGAAACACTGTGGATGCTGGCTATTGGTGTGGCGCTGGTGCTGGTGGCGGATCTGGTTCTACGCACCATGCGTGGCTATTTTCTCGATCTGGCGGGAAGTCGCGTCGATGTCCGGTTGTCGGCCTACATCATGGAACGCGTGCTCGGCCTGCGGATGGAAAACCGCCCGGTGTCTGCCGGTTCTTTCGCCGCCAACCTGCGCTCGTTTGAAACCATCCGGGATTTCATCACCTCGGCCACGGTCACCGCCTTTATCGATGTGCCGTTTGCGCTGATTTTCCTGGTGGTGATTGGCTGGATAGCCTGGCCGATCATCCTGCCGATACTGTTTGGCATGCTGCTGTTGATTGCCTACGCGCTGACGGTCCACAGCAAAATGCACGAACTGTCAGAGACCACCTACCGCGCAAGTGCCATGCGCAATGCCACGCTGATTGAAAGCCTGGTGGGCCTGGAAGCCATCAAGGCGCTGGGCGCAGAAGGCGTGATGCAGCGCAAATGGGAATCAAGCGCGAACTTCCTGTCACGCGTGAGCGCGCAACTGCGGCTTCTGTCGTCGTCCACGATCAACGTCGCGATGTGGGTCCAGCAGTCCATGAACATCGTCGTGGTCGTCGTGGGTGTCTATATGATCTCCGACGGCAACCTGACCCTCGGTGGCCTGATAGCCTGCACCATGCTGGCGTCGCGGGCGATGGCACCGATCAGCCAGGTGGCCGGCCTGCTCACGCAGTATCACAATGCCGCTACCGCCCTGAAATCGCTGGATGGCATTCTGGAGCAACCGGTTGAGCGTCCCGAGGATTCGAGTTTTGTGACCCGCCAGCACTTCACCGGCGACATCGAATTCAAGGATGTCGATTTCAGCTACCCCGAGCAGGGCATGGCTGCCCTGCGCAATATTTCGCTGAAAATCCGTGCCGGCGAGCACATTGCCATCCTCGGACGCGTGGGTTCGGGCAAGACCACGCTGGAAAAGCTGATTCTGGGCCTGTATCGCCCCACCTCTGGAGCGGTTTTGGTGGATGGCATTGACCTTCGTCAGCTCGATCCCGCCGAACTGCGCCGCAACATCGGCTATGTGCCGCAAGACGTGACCCTGTTCTATGGCAGCCTGCGCGACAACCTGACAATTGCCTCACCCATGGCCGACGATGCGGCGGTACTGCGCGCCGCACAGGTGGGCGGCATCATCGAATTCGTCAACAGCCATCCCAAGGGATTCGACATGTCGGTGGGCGAGCGCGGCGAATCGCTTTCCGGTGGCCAGCGGCAGGCCGTGGCGATCGCCCGCGCCACCATCAACGACCCGCCCATTTTGCTGATGGACGAGCCCACCGGTTCGATGGACCACTCCAGCGAAGAAGAAATCAAGCAACGCCTGGGCACGTTTGCCATCGGCAAAACATTGATCGTGGTCACCCATCGCACCTCGCTGCTCGATCTGGTGGAACGCGTCATCGTGATCGACTCCGGCAAGATCGTGGCCGATGGTCCCAAGGCGCAAGTGGTCGAGGCGCTGCGTCAGGGACGGATCGGAAAAGCAGCATGAAAGCTGAATTCTTCTCCTTTATTTCAC
>CAYGMS010000397.1:0-2524 GCA_964350905.1 uncultured Thiobacillus sp.
GTGGATCACGCGGTCGCCATTTGGCTGGGCCGGACCGATCAGGCTCAAAAGCCCATCCAGCTCCGCCCGGCTGTCCGGGACGGGACGGGCCACGCCGTTGAAAACCATGCCGCGCCGGTGATCCCAACTACCCAATCCCTGCAAGGACAAGGACCCCGATTCGGTCGATAGCTTGAACTTCAGACCGTTTTCCATACCTTCGATATCCGCGCGATAACTGCCGAGCCGCGGTTGCACCCGGCCCGAAATGGCATCCAGCCAACGCAGCGTGGCCTCGCCTTCGGCCGCGCCAGCCCGGCTGAAGGCGAGGCGGTCAGTCGTCAAAACCAGGCGACCGCCCGGCTGCCACAAACCGAGTTCGGGTAACAGTTGCTGCAGCCATTTTGCTGGCAGTTCGATCCGGGTTTCGAGCAGTTCCCCGCTGTTTGCACCTGCGCGTGCCACGCCCTGTGCATCGATGCCCGCACCGGTGAGTTGCAGCCGGTAGCCGAGGCGACCGCCGAACAGATCAAGCGGACGCAACTGCCAGCCGATGCGGCCCAGTTGCAATTCGGGCGACGCCGCAATATTCAGTCGAATCCCCGCGGCCTGGCCGCGCCACACGCTGCCCTCGGCCTGGTCGAGCGACACCGCCTGTCGGGTGATATGCGGCAGCGCCCACGCCAGCAAGCTAGCAGGCGCCCACGCCAGCAGCAGCGTCAGGTACACCAGCACAGCCAGCAGGTAGTGCGGCCAGCGCAAATGAAAAGGCACGCGCGCTGCCATCATCCGCCCACCAGCACCGCATTGACGCTAACCATCCCGGAGTCATCGGTCGCCTCGATACGGGCCGACTCCACCCGCACCCCAGGGCTTGTCTGCAGTTCGCCAAGCCAGCCGATCCACGCATCAAACGCCACCTGCGGCAGCACCACGCGAACGTGGCTGGCATCCTGCGGCATGATCGATTCGATACGCTCGCGTAGCCCCGTGGCCAGCGCGCGCTGTTCGATGGCAAGGACAAGGCTGCCCGCCTCCCGCGTCACCGCAGGCTGCGCCTTGAGACGGGTGACTTCCTGTGCGTCCTGCTGCAGTTGCCGGGCCTGAACGCGCAGTTGTGGTAACGCCTGCCGCAACTGCGTCACCTCACGCTGCATCGGCAGCCACCCATAGGCAATCCCCAGGGCCAACACCAGCAGTGCCAAACCGGCGGCAAGAACGAAACGTTCGCGCGGTGCGCGCGAACGCCAGAATTGAATCAGCGAGTCTTTCATGGCGTGCTCCCCGTAACCGCGATACGCGCCAGTGCTTGCGGCGGCGTGCCGCTGACGCTTTGCAACTGGCCGGCCAGGCCGGCGGCAGTCAATCGCTTCATCAACTGGTCGGCGGCCGCCTGGTCAACCACCGGCACGTCGAGACTGAGCTGGCTGGCTTCATAGTGGATCACGCGCAAGCGGCGGCGGCTGTCGGCGTCGAGTGCCGCGGCCGTCCGCGACAGTAGGGGCAGAAAATCGGACGCCGACATCTGGCCCGCCGCACCGCGCAGTTCGGCCAGTTTGCGCCGCATCTGCAACGGGGCGTCGACGACTACACGCGCGTCAGGAAAGGTTTCGCGGAAACGCTGTTCCATCGCCGTCTGCAACTGGTGCTTTTCACGGTTCAATCGCCACCACTCGGCCGTCGTCGCTCCAATCTGCAGCAAGGCAATCAGTCCGGCCAGAATCAGCGGCAAGCGCAAACCGGGCCACCAGTCTCGCGCCACCCCCGCTGGCACAAAGGCGCCCTGCAACAGATCGATACCGCCACGGACGACATCCGGACGCTGCAAGGGCGTCCACCCTATCCCCACCTCGACCGCAAAACCCAGCACGTGACTCCAGGCTTCGACGTCGGGCGGCGGCGTAGCTTCGCGCAGACGCAACAACAGGTGATGCGGCAGCGTTGCTGCCGTGCGCGCTTCTGCCACGCTCAGCACGAGCGCGGCAGGTGGCTGCGTGGACGAGCCGCCATCGAGGCTCATGCCCGCATGCTCGCCGCTACGCAGGAAGCCGCCACGGCCATCCCACACCATCACCCAGCCATTGGCCGGCAGCATGGGCAGCAGGGTTTCCGGCCAGGCGCTGCGCGGCCGCAGGCCGGCCTTGTTGAAACGCGCCAGCACCCGCGCCAGCCAGGCCTTGTCGACCACCGCCAGCGTGGTCTGGCCATCGGCCAGCGTGGGACCGGTGGCCACATGCACCGCCTCAGGCTCAGCCACCAGCCGGTCTTCGATAGCGTAAGCCAGCAACTGCCGCATTTTCTGCTTGCTGCCGCGCGGCAGGCTGACACGGGTCAGCAGCACGGCTTCCGCCGGGAGCACCAGTTCGCAGGCCTCGGTGCGCGGCAGGTTGGCAAGCGTGGCGTGGCCGGCAGCAAGCGATTCTCCGCGTGTGCCAAGCGTGCACCAGGGCAGTGGGGCGTCCGGTTCAGTGTCGGGCCAGGAAGAAGGTAAATGGATGCGCAGCAGGCTCATGGTCAGGGTTCGATTGGATCAGATATTCTTTTG
>CAYGMS010000398.1:0-2507 GCA_964350905.1 uncultured Thiobacillus sp.
GTCCACCAGCGCCAGCGCCGATTTCAGCGTCTGCGTCAGCAGCTCGTCGGCCAGCGATGGTTCCGCCACTCCCGATGGGTGGTTATGCACCAGCAGCAGCGCCGCGCTGTTCCTGGCCAACGCTTCCTTGACCACCTCGCGTGGATACACCGATGTCTGGCTCACCGTGCCGCGAAACATCTCGACGTAGTCGATGACCCGGTTCTGTGCGTCCAGATGGATGACGGCGAACACCTCGTGCTCCAGCGCCCCCAGCTTGACCCGCAGGAAGTCGCGCACCACCTGCGGCGAGGTCAGCGCTTCGCAGCCGCGCATCTGTCCTGCGAGCACACGCCGCGCAGCCTGCAACACCTCGTCGGCATTGGCCGGACGGTAGTCGCCCGCGACATCGCGAACGAGAAGGGAAGAATCGATAGAAAGAGAAAGTTGCATCATGATCGTGCTCCAGTCCGAATCGGGCGGAATTGCCCGGAACCGGGGGAACACGCCGCAGCGCAGCAGTCAGGGGTCGCAGATGGCCGCATGGACGCGAGCGTGCATGGCACGCGTAGCCCTTGACGGCGAGAACGGCGTGGTACGTTGAAGGGAACAGCAAGGCCGCCTCTCCCACACTCCACTGCCTTAATGGCAAGCGGCGCGCGCAGGCCCAAAGGGCCGGAGGCGTCAGGGATCAAAGCCGTATGGCTGTGACTCGGCACGAGGCGCGGGGCAATGTCCGCGAGCCCGACGGCACGATGTGCCGGAACGCCATTTTGCTTTGGATGTTTTGTCCGAAATAACACCACACTTTTCGGACAAACGAAGTGCGGTTAGCATCCGTCTGGGGTATCGATTTGTGCAGTCCCGGAATACAGCCTTCACAGTCATCCCAACTCATACGCAAAAACCTTGGGTTTTTGTCGGTTTTTGCATATGATCAGGGCATGGCTTCCCTTGACCAATTCGTTGATGACCGGCTTCTCCATGGCCGTGCGCACTTCAACCGCGAAGAGGCGCTGGCTGCGGTCGACCTGAATCCTGATGGCCTGACCGCCGCGATCACACGGCTGGTGAAAAAACAGCGGCTGGCCAACCCTCGCCATGGCTTCTATCTGATCCTGCGTCCCGAGGACCAGATGACCGGCGCTCCCGATCCCGTGCGTTGGATCGATCCCTTGATGAAGTACCAGGGTCTCGACTATCGCATCTCGCTGTTGCGTGCTGCGGCCTTCCACGGTTCATCGCACCAGGCCGCCATGGTCTTTCAGGTGGTTGTGCCCAAGCAGTTGCGAGATTTCGAGATCGGTCGCCACCGCCTCCAGTTTCTCTATCAGGCGCCCAAGGCCTTCGCAACGCTCAATCAACCCGATCAGCTCGACCGGATGAAAAGTGATGCCGGCTTTGCCCAAGTGGCCGGCGTCGAACTGACGTTGCTGGATTGCGCACGCTATTTCCACAAAGCCGCCGGCATCAACGGCGTTGCGCAGATTGCCAAGGACATTGGAGCCAAGGCCGAGCCGCGTGCGCTCGCCAAAGCGGCTGCTGCCTATGAAAACTCGTCCGTGCGCCGGCTGGGCTACCTGCTCGAACGGGCAGGGCACACGCGCCAAGCCAACGCGCTGGAACCCTTCGTCAAGAAGGCCAAGACAGCGGTGCTGCTGGATCCTGCCGTCAAGCCCCTCATTGAATCCCTCTCCGAGCTTCACGAGAAAAATGCCCGGTGGAAGCTCGTGATCAATGAGCCCGTGGAGATCGACTTTTGATTCCGAGTTCCTACATCCAGGCCTGGAGCACGAAAGCCCCTTGGCCCGACGCGCGGCAGATCGAGCAGGACCTGATCATCAGCCGCGCGCTGTGCGACCTGTTCAACGCGCCGATGCTGAAGGGCAAGATTGCTTTTCGCGGTGGCACCGCGATCAACAAACTGCTGTTCAAACAGCCTCTGCGCTATTCGGAAGACATCGATCTGGTGCAGACGCAGGCAGAGTCCATCGGCACGACGGTCGATGCGATCCGCGAAGCCCTGTCATGGCTCGGCAAGTGCAATCGCGAGCAGGCGGGGCATTCGATGCACCTGGTGTTCAAATTCACACCCGAAGCTGATCCGCAGACGGCGCTGAAGCTCAAGGTTGAGATCAATACACGCGAGCATGAGCATCTGCTCGGCATCAAGTCGTATCCCTTCGCGGTGGAAAGCGACTGGTACCAAGGCGAGACCGAGATCGCGTCCTTCGAGCCCGAGGAACTGTTTGGCACCAAACTGCGCGCATTACTGCAGCGGCGTAAGAACCGCGACCTCTTCGATCTGCACCACGGACTCGACCAGCTCGCCATGGATCGGGACAAGCTCATCGCCTGCTTCGACCACTACCTGGCACTTGAAGGAAAACCCATCACGCGCGCTGTTGCCGAGCAACGCATGCTTGAAAAGCTCACACGCAGCCTGATCGAGGACATCGCGCCCCTGCTGCCCGCAGGCGTCCGCTTCAACGACGATGATGCGGTACAGGCTTTCGAGCGCGTCTGGA
>CAYGMS010000399.1:0-2503 GCA_964350905.1 uncultured Thiobacillus sp.
TCCTGCATGTCTTCGACCATACGCTGCCGCTGCACTCCGGCTACACGTTTCGCAGTGCGGCGATTCTGCGCAACCAGCAAAAAATGGGCTGGGAGACGTGTCACCTGTCCGGCCCCAAGCAGATCAATTGCAACGTGCAGGAAGAAGACGCGGATGGCCTGCATTTTTATCGCACGCCCAAACCGACGGGGCTGCTCGCCCGGCTGCCCGGTGCGGATCCGTTTGCGGTGATGAGGGCGATCGAAAAGCGCCTGCTGGGGTTGGCGCGCGAACTGCGGCCTGATGTCATCCATGCGCATTCACCGGTGCTTGATGCGGTGCCGGCGATCCGTGTCGGCCGCAAGCTGGACATCCCTGTGGTCTACGAAATCCGTGCATTCTGGGAAGACGCGGCAGTCGATCATGGCAGCACGAAAGAAGACAGCCTGCGTTACAAGCTGACGCGTGCACTGGAAACCTGGGCGGTCAAACAGGCCGATGCCGTGACCGTGATTTGTGAAGGCTTGCGCAGCGATCTGGCCGCGCGCGGCATTCCGCCCGGCAAGATCACGGTCATTCCCAATGCGGTCGACATCGACAAGTTTTCGGTTGGCGGCAAGCCGGACGCCGGGCTGAAAATGAAACTGGGGCTGGGCACCAGCCGGGTGCTGGGCTTTATCGGCTCGTTCTACGCGTATGAGGGACTGGATCAGTTGATCGCGGCACTGCCCTTGATCATCAGGCAGATTCCCGATGTAAAGGTGTTACTGGTGGGCGGCGGGCCACAGGATACAGCCTTGAAGCAGCAGGTGATGGCGCTCGACCTGAAGGACCGCGTGGTGTTTACCGGGCGGGTGCCGCACGGCGAGGTCAACCGTTATTACGATCTGGTCGACGTGCTGGTATATCCGCGTCATCCGATGCGGCTGACCGATCTGGTGACGCCCTTGAAGCCGCTGGAGGCGATGGCGCAGGGGCGACTGATGGTGGCATCCGATGTCGGTGGCCACAAGGAGCTGATTCAGGATGGCCAGACCGGTGTGTTGTTCCGTGCGGGCCAGGTAGACGACCTGGCCGCCAAAGTGGTGGCGTTGCTGCAGGACGAGTCGGGCTGGGACCGGATGAAGCAGAACGGTCGCCGGTTTGTGGAAACCGAACGCAACTGGGCGGCCAGCGTGGCCCGCTATCGGGATGTCTATGGCGCCCTGGTGAAAGCGCCGCAGGAGGCTGTCGTTGGCTGAACTGGTTGTGTTCAGCTCGCTCTTTCCGAGCGCGGCCCGCCCGGGCGCAGGCCTGTTCATTCGTGAACGCATGTTTCGGGTTGCACAGCAACGGCCTCTGGTTGTGGTTTCGCCGCAGCCATGGTTTCCCGGACAGTCGCTGATCCGCTGGCTGCGCCCCGGTTACCGCCCAAGCGCGCCGGCACTGGAAATCCAGCAGGGCATCCGCGTGTATCACCCGCGTTTTCTGTCGGTGCCGGGCCTGCTGCGTCAGTTCGACGGCCTGTCGATGGCACTGGGCAGTTTCTTGTTGTTGCGGCGTCTGCGCCGTGACGGCGCGCGCCTTATCGATGCGCATTTCGCCTATCCCGATGGTGACGCCGCGACGCGACTGGGCCGCTGGTTTGGACTGCCCGTCACCATCACCCTGCGCGGCACCGAAGTGCCGCACAGCCGCAACCCGGCCCTGCGTCCGCGCATGGTGCGCGCCCTGCAGGCTGCTTCACGCGTGTTCGCGGTTTCGGGTTCCCTGCGCCGGCTGGCACTTGAACTGGGCGTGGCACCAGACAAGGCCGAGGTTGTCGGAAATGGCGTGGATACCCGGGTTTTCCAGCAGGAAGACCAGGCCGCTGCACGCGTGAAACTCGGCTTGCCGGCACATGCACGCATCCTGATTTCAGTGGGAGGACTGGTGGAGCGCAAGGGCATGCACCGCGTCATCGACTGTCTGCCCACACTGCTGCCGCAGCATCCCGATCTGCTGTATCTCATTGTGGGTAGCGGGGGACCGGAAGGCGACATGCGCGCCGAACTCGGTGCACAGGTGAGACGGCTGGGGCTGAGCGGGCATGTGCATTTTCTCGGCGCATTGCCGCCGGAAGAACTGAAATGGCCGCTGTCGGCTGCCGACGTGTTCGTGCTGGCCACCCGCAACGAAGGTTGGGCCAATGTGTTTCTTGAGGCGATGGCCTGTGGTCTGCCCGTCATTACGACCGATGTCGGCGGCAATGCCGAGGTGGTCTGCCGCGACGAACTGGGCAGTGTGGTGCCTTTTGGCGATGCGGCTGCGCTGCAGCAGGCACTTGATGCCGCACTCGGTCGGGACTGGGATCGTGCCGCGATTGTTGAATACGCGCAGGCCAACCAGTGGGATCTTCGTGTTGCGCAGTTGCAGCAGGCGTTTGATTTCGTGTTGGCTTCCACATCGAACCCGAATCAAACTGCGGCGGTGAAGCCATGAGTGTGCCTGCCTGGTTGGCCCGCAATGTGTTTCGTGCGCAGGAAGCGGCGATGCGTCGCCCCAC
>CAYGMS010000400.1:0-2501 GCA_964350905.1 uncultured Thiobacillus sp.
AGCATGGTCGCCATGTTGGGGTGGATCATGCCCGAGCCCTTGGCGATGCCGGTCACGGTAATGGTCCTGCCGCCGACCTGCGCCTGACGCGATGCGCCTTTGGCGACGATGTCGGTGGTCATGATCGCGTGTGCGGCTTCTGACCAGTGGTCGGGCGCGAGATCGGTTTGTGCTGCAGGCAGTGCGGGCAGAATTTTGTCGATCGGTAACGGTTCCAGAATACGCCGGTGGAAAACGGCAACACACTTTCTGCCGCGCAGCCCATCAATTGCGCCACTGCCTCGCAGGTCTGGCGCGCCCGGCTCAATCCTTCTTCACCGGTGCCGGCGTTGGCGTTACCGGTGTTGATGATCAACGCGCGGATGGCGCCATGTGTCAGATGCTGTTTGCACAGCACGACTGGCGCGGCGCAGAAGCGGTTTTGCGTGAACACCCCGGCCACATGCGCGCCGGGCGCCAGTTCGATCAGCGTGATGTCGCGCTTGCCGGGTTTTTTGATACCGGCGGACGCGATACCCAGTCGCACGCCCGCAACAGGCAACAAGGAGGCAGGATCGGGGGAGGTGAGGTTGACGGGCATGGGGTCTTCCGAAACAGAAAACCGTTATTTTAGCGGCCATCCGGGGGCGCCGCGCCAGGATGTGAGCCAAATGACCGGATGCCCAACAGAAGACAGCGGGTGAAGCAAAACGGAACGACGCCTGTGTGCTGCTTTACTCCGCCCGTCCAGTCCATCCCAGTCGTTTCAACAGGCGGCGAAACTCAGGCCGCCACGGCCACACCGGGTCGAACTCGATCGAGCGTGCCAGGGCGGCCAGCGCAATCAACCCAAAAACGGAAAACAGCAACTGCGAGATGAACTGGCGCGGCGTGATCATGCTCAAGGGCATGTCCAGAAAGCCCGGAATATAAAACAGGCTGGCAAAGGCAGCGAAAAGAAAAGCGGGGCCCAGGTACACGATGTTCTCCATCACGAGTGCATTTTCCCTGTGAGAAGCAACCAGCGTGCCACAAGACGCGAGCGCCCTGATTACAGGGTGCCGCCCCTGGTGAAGGAAGAACATTCTGGTAAAAATGTAAATTAATCCGACAGTTCCTTGCTGGGGGTGAGTGCGTCAAACTTGCGCAGGATCTCGTGCGATAGCGTGTAGAACTGGGGAGTGGGTCCCAAGTCCTCGTAGATCGGGTCGCCGTAATCGTCCTCGGCAATGATGCGGTTGCCGGGGATGTAGGGCATGGCGACTTCCAGCTCGTCGAGAGCGGCATGGATCAGGTCGGCCATCAACTGGGATTCGCTGCGGCCGGGATACATGACATGCAGCGCCTCAATGCGCGCGGCATCACGAAGCGGTAAATGAACGGTATAGGCACGCACGGATGTCCGCGCATGCCCCTCCTTGGCCCAGCGTTGAATCAGTTCGGCGATGCGCATGAACTTTCCTTTACCTCACGATGGTCTTGTTATAGCAAAGACCCTCACAAGGCAAAGCGGGGATTCAGCTCCTGCGTTTCCATACCAGGGTGCGATTGTTTGCCGGCATGGCGACATCCTGCTGCAAAACCAGTCCCTGGGCACGGGCCAGCGCATCCACGGCCTCGAAATCTCGCACCCCGGAGGCCGGGTCGCGCGACTTCAGCCAGAGATCGAAACGGGCATTGCTTTCCGAGGTGAAGGCGCCGTCGTAATTGAATGGACCATATACCGTCAAAACGCCGCCTGTTTGCAGCACGCAGCCAACCCCCGCAAAGAACTGTTCCACCTCGGGCCAGCCCATGATGTGCAGGGTGTTCGCGGAAAACACCGCGTCGTATCTGCCATTGCGCCATTCCTGCCGGTTCACGTCGAGCGCAAGCGGTGGCAGTACGTTGGGCAACGCCGCTTCGTCGAGCCAGAGCCGGATGCCGGGATGATTTGACGGTACATCGGCAGTTTGCCAGCGCAGATGCGGCAAGGCGGCGCCAAAGTCGACCGCATGCTGGCCGGTGCCGCTGCCGATTTCCAGCACGCTATTGCGGTCGGCGAACACCTCGCGCAGCACCGCCAGAATGGGCTCACGGTTCTGGACGCAGGATTCGGAAAAAGGCTTGTCGATCAAAGCCGCTGCCCCGGTTTTTTACACTGGCACTGGTAATCGATTCCTTCACGCGGCGCGGCCTTGCAGGAAAAAGCCTGCACCCCCGCATTGCCGCAAACGGAGGCGCATTGCGCTTCCTTCTCCTGGCAGAACGTGGCGTAATCAGGCGTCGCAGGCGATTCGCTGGAGTTGAAGGAAATACAGCCGGCGAGCAGGCTGGCGAGGGATAGCAATAACAGGGTGCGCATCGTTTCTCTCCTGAAGATTGAACAACATGCCGTTTGGCGGCTGGTCTGGCCAAACGTGCGCAGAAAAACTAATTTTTTACAGTGTCGTCATGTTGACCAGACGGCCATCAGCGAGCAGCAAGGCAGTTTGCACGGGCTTGCCCGGATAGAGCCCGGCGAGCAGGGTCTGGTAGTTCGA
>CAYGMS010000401.1:0-2495 GCA_964350905.1 uncultured Thiobacillus sp.
CGTCTGTCACGATATTGGCGATGCTGCGGGCATCGCACAGCGACTCGTCGTCATGTAAACGCTGCAGTTCCCGCGCGGTGTGCCTGAGTACAGGAATATCGGCCTGCCCAAAAAAGGCCAGCCAATCCGCCATGCTTTTCGGTTGTTGCGACATCGGCCTCCCTGCGAACATGCAAGTGTCAATTGGACAACTAGCCACACACCTACTCGCGGCTTCCCTTCCATCTTTCGCCCGCGCGCTTGTCAGAACCGGGCATTCTCACCCTGCTTAACGGCTCAGACCAGGCATAGCTTGAGCATGGTCGATATCAGCTGTGTTTCCCGATCACGCGCCCATCCCACATGGACCTACCAGGGATGCCTGCCTGCGGCCGCCGCAAACGGAGAGGGATTAGCTTAAAACCCCAGCCGGTCCGGTCTTGACCATCAACACCACCTTGCTGGGCTCCATGTGCAGGAATTCACCAATCGCAGAGAAATCATCATTCAGGGCCGGATCCGGCGAAGAGTCCAGTCCGCCGCATACAAGGCCGAACGCTGGGCACGCCGAACCGTGTGTTTCAGGAAAAACTGTGCGTCACGATGCTCGCGCAGCATATCTTCCGCAATCAACGTAACGGGGATTTCCCGGAAGAACGTTTCCATCCCCATCATGAGCAGCGTTTGCTTGACGTCGACCAGCTCCTGTATCTGGGCGCGACGCCTGTGCGATTGCATATAGCGCAACAACTTGACCGTCATCAACGGATCGTCATTCACGATATCGGCAATGCTGCTCGCATTGAGGTTGCGGCCGGTATTCAAATGTTCCAGCTCACGTACCGTGTGGCGCAATACGGGTATGTCCGTTTGCCCAAAGAAGTCGATCCAGTCTGACAGGCTCTTCACTTCAAATGACGTTGCTTGAGTGCTCCACGAGGTTCCATGCTGGATTTTATCGGACAAGAACCCACAGGCCCCTATCTACGAGCAATACGGATGCCTCGCACACACAAAGGTGTCCACTTTATCCTTCCTGATTTGCGCCGCTTGCTTATCAATCAAGCTTGGCCGCATTGGAAGGAAGTGTGCGCAGGATGTTCAACTCCCTGGACAGCCATACCTTGCTTGGGATCGACGGGCCATTTCCGCATCTGACAGCATACGCTTGCCCCGTCACACTGCTTTTCGTCGCGGCACGCTCAATGAACTGCTCAGTACTGGCGACAGCGCTTTTGCTCACCAGATAGTCCAGCTTCCGGGCAAGGTGCGTCTCCGCAGCCTGCGATGAATACCACGTGCCATTGCGATTGAACTGGCAACCCGAAGTTTTGAGCACCAGCAGCAAGGCATTGATCTCTGACTTGTTCGCAGACGTGAGCGTGGCTGCATGGGTTAGCGACACACCCAGCATCAGCATGCATGCCATCGCCCCGATAGCCGCGCCGGCTCCGGGGCGGCCCCGCTTCAATTAAAGATACCCTTGAGCATGTCCTTGAGATCCGGACGGCTATCCTTCCTGGCTGGATCGGCGGGCTGGGGTGGGGCGGCTGCGGGAGGCACGGCAGGCTTGGCTTCCCGATTGACTGGCTGGCCATCCGGCCCCAGCTGCAGGGCTTCAACCAGTAGCGTGATTTCCACTGTATTGCCGATCATGCCGCTACCACCATCGACAAATTTCAGAATGCCGTAGTCAGACCGGTTCAGGCTGAACGTGCCTTCAAACGCCGTGCGCACATTGCCCCAGGGATCAGTTGCCGTACCCAGAATCTTGTAGGGAATATTGACCTGGCGTGTGGCGCCATGCAGCGTCAACTGCCCGCTCATCACGCCCATGTCCTTGCCGGTTGAACGGAATCCACTCGCCACAAAGCGCATCTCCGGATACGCATTTGCATCCAGAAAATCGCTGGTCAATAAGTGCACATCACGCTCACGGTGGCCGGATTCCAGTGAATACAGACTGACAGTCACATTTGCCGAGCCGGTGTTGGGATTGGCCGGATCGAGCATCAATGTGCCCTTCACTCCGGTGAATGTGCCGGTGGTTTTGCCAACGATATGTCGCACGTTCCAGTTGGCAAAACTGTGGCTGTCATCAATCTGGTAGTTTTCAGGAGCAGCCCAGGTGTTAAAGCTCAATCCGAGCAAGGCAATGGCCAAAGTGGTACGCATACGTCCTCCTTTTTAAATCAGGCCGTTGCGACCCAATAAGGGCAATCTAGCACTCGCACCCAGACATGGCGAATATATGTCGGAAAAGCCACCACGCAACGCAGCATCCCGGAATACAAAAAGCGTGGATGGTTGCCCATCCACGCTTGATTAACGACTACCGTACAACTCAGGATTGAACGCGATGCGACTGGCGGGCCTGGTGGCGCTTCGGCATGGCCTCGGCATCAAATACCGCCTGCTGCTCGGGTGTCAGCTGGCCATAGAGCGCCTTGACCACATGCGTCCGCTCCAGCATGCTGGCACGGCGTGCGTCTGACACTGCCAGCATCTTGTCCAGA
>CAYGMS010000402.1:0-2493 GCA_964350905.1 uncultured Thiobacillus sp.
AAACAGCGGTAGAAAGCGCCTGCGGTTAAAGCCTTCCGCTGAAAGACTGATCTCCCACAACGACCACACGCCGCGGATGCTGTCCGGCAGTCCGCCTATGCGGACGATCGGCAACGGCTGCCCGGCGACACAACGTGGTAGTTCGCTGATCAATGCCCGCGCTCGCGGGTCTTCCAGCGTTATCCACTCCAATTCCGGGTTCTGTTCGGCGGTTCGGGCATCGAAGCACACCTGTGCCGACTCGCTTCCATCCATCCATCTCACGCGCCACGCTTGATCCACCTTGACCGCTGAACCACCTCGCGCCGGCAATCCACTGGTGATCGCGCGTTCCAGCCAGAACTGCGCCGGATGGTCGCACCACTTGCGGGCGTCATCCGCCACTAGCGCATGGCCGTCAGTCAGTAGATCTGTGCTCTGTTTGGCATCCGCGATTTTCTCCTTGATCTGCGAGATCACGGCGTCGCACTCCTGTTCGATAGACTCCGGGTGCTGCAGGCCGTGCACAAACAGCTCATCGAACAATGGTTCGGACTCCACCGAGTCCATCACATCGGATGCCTTATCGACGCCGAACTCCTGCGCGATGACTGCGAGCTTTTCCTCCAGGACCTGGCGCACCCGATGCTCGACCGTGTCTTCTAGGACAAAGTTGATCGCACGCACCACATGATGCTGGCCAATGCGATCCACCCGGCCAATGCGTTGCTCGATCCGCATCGGATTCCACGGCATGTCGAAGTTGACGATGACATGGCAAAATTGCAGGTTCAGGCCCTCGCCGCCGGCGTCGGTCGAGACCAGCACACGTATGTCGCGTGCGAATGCCTGCTGTGCCTTGGCACGCGCTTCGAGATCCATCCCGCCGTTGAGGAGTGCGACTGAAAAGCCGCGACTCTCCAGGAAACCGACCAACATCGTCTGGGTCGGCACAAACTCAGTGAAGATCAACACTTTCAGCGAAGGGTCGTTCTCCTCCTGCTGCAGCTTGTAAATCAGCTCCAGCAGTGCTTCGGCCTTGGCGTCTGTGCCGGCCGCCTCGGTTTCTCGCGCCAGATCAAGCAGCATCTCCACTTCCGACTTCTCTCGCGCCACCGCTTCCAAGGTATCTGTGCTCGCCTGCACCGCGAGATCTACTTGCGCCTGTCCGTCGAGCTCCGCCCACTCGTCCGGCTGTCCCTGGTCAAAAGAAGAATCGAACAACGATGCCTGTGGCTGCGGCGATTCCAGTGCGGCAAGGCGCCGTTCCATCGTGGTGCGGATAGCCGCCGTGCTGGACGTAACGAGCCGCTGCATCAGGATCATCAAAAAGCCGATATGCCTCTGTTTGGATGCCAACGCCTGGTTGTAGCCGTGCCGCACATAATCGGTGACGGCTTCGTACAGGCGCTGCTGTGCAGCGTGACGCGACTGCCATGCCACGGCCTGTAAGCGGGTCATGCGCGGCTTGAACAGTGGCTGGCCCTCGGCATCAATCGAAACGCGCTTTTCCGTGCGAATAACAAACGGTCGCACACGATCCTGCGTGACGCTCCCTTCATCAGGAAACGAATCGCGGTCGATGAGCTGCATCAGCCGCAGAAACTGGTCCGTCTTGCCCTGGTGCGGAGTGGCCGAGAGCAACAACAGATAGGGTGCCGCTTCGGCAAGCGCTGCACCAAGCTTGTAGCGCGCCACCTGCTCGGTACTACCCCCCAGGCGGTGAGACTCGTCAATGATGACCAAGTCCCATGATGCCGAGATCAAATCCTCGAAGCGCTCACGGTTGTACGTATTCAGTTGCTCCAGACTCCAGCCGCGTCGGCCTTCCAGTGGTTTGACCGAGTCGAGCGAGCAGATCACCTGATCGTGCACGCGCCACAGGTTGTCCTCATCCGAATTCGCGTTAACGCGCCATTGCCTGAATGCGGCCAGCTCCGCCGGCTCGATGAACTGAAACTTCTCGCCGAAGTGCAAACGCATTTCTGCCTGCCACTGGCGCACCAGGCCTTTGGGTGCGACCACCAGAATACGACGCGCCATGCCGCGCAGCTTCAACTCGCGCAGGATCAGCCCGGCCTCGATGGTCTTGCCCAGGCCCACCTCATCCGCCAACAGATAGCGAATGCGGTCCCGGCTCATAGCGCGGTTCAGGGCATAGAGCTGGTGCGGTAGCGGCACCACGCTGGACTGGATCGGCGCCAGCAGCAGGTTATCCTCCAACGCATCCAGCAGCTTGGCAGCCGCCGCTGTATGCAGGATCAGCTCCTGGGAGGGGCGGACACTCGTAAGCGGCGCGAGATCAGCCGCACGGGCCCGTATCACCGCATCCTTGGCGGGCAGCCAAATGCGTAGGCTCACTTCGCCCCACACGTCCTGACGCTCCATTACCCGGCAAGGCGACGCTTGCCGGGTATGCCAGCACCAATCTCCAACGTTGAAACCTGCCCGGTGAGTCATGACGTCTTGGGGATTTCAACCATTAAGCGGCCTTGTTCCGTCAAACGGTAACGC
>CAYGMS010000403.1:0-2487 GCA_964350905.1 uncultured Thiobacillus sp.
GCCGATGGCCCCAAGGCGCAAGTGGTCGAGGCACTGCGCCAGGGACGGATCGGAAAAGCAGCATGAAAGCTGAATTCTTCTCCTTTATTTCACGCTTTGCCGAAAGCTCTGTCGGCTGGTCGAAGCACACCCGGCCCGTACTTGACCGCGTCTTTTCCAAATGGATCCCGCCCCGCCCGGATGAAGCCCCCAACTGGGCCACCGATGCCGACTGGGCACGGATCGACCAGGAACCCTTACGCGCACGCTATCTGTTGCGCTCGATTGGCGTCGTTCTGCTTGTCTTTGTACTGTGGGCCTCGTTTGCCACGGTGGACGAAGTCACACGTGGCTCGGGCAAGGTCATTCCAACCAGCCAGGTGCAAATCGTGCAAGCCGTTGATGGTGGCGTGGTGGCCGAAATTCTGGTGCGCGAAGGCCAATCCGTAGAGGCAGGGCAATCCCTGTTTCTGATTGATAAAACCCGCTTTGTCTCCTCGTTGCGCGAAAACCGCGTGCAGTATCTTGCGCTGCTGGCCAAGGCCGCACGCTTGCGTGCGCTGGCTGAGGACACCCCGTTCCAGCTGCCTCCCGAGGTTGTCAAGGAAGACCCGCAACTGGTTGAAGAAGAACGCAATATGTATAACGCCCGACGGCGTGAACTGGAAGCCCAGGTCGGCATTGCACGCCAGCAACTGGCACAACGGAATCAGGAACTGGTCGAAATGCGTTCGCGCCGAGAACAGGCTGCGCAGAGTTACGAACTCACCGCCCGGGAGTTGGCAATGACCAAGCCACTCGCGGCATCTGGTGCAGTATCGGATGTCGAACTATTGCGCCTGGAGCGTGACGTAGGCCGCTATCGGAGCGAGCGCGACCAAGCTGCTGCACAAATGATGCGCTTGCAATCTGCCATCCTGGAAGCCACGCGCAAGGTTCAGGAGCAGGAAATCACCTTCCGCAATGAAATGCGCAATGAAATGGCAGAAACCACTGCCAAACTGAACAGCCTGTCCGAAGGCAGCACCGCATTGAGCGACCGAGTCCAACACGCCAACATCAAGTCGCCGGTGAAGGGCACCGTCAACCGCCTGCTGGTCACCACCGTGGGCGGTGTGCTGCAACCCGGCAAGGAGATTGCGGAAATTGTGCCCTCGGACGATGCCCTTCTGCTGGAAGCCCGCATCCTGCCCAAGGACATCGGTTTCCTGCGGCCCGGACTCAAAGCCACGGTCCGTTTCACGGCCTATGATTTTGCGATTTACGGAGGGCTGGAAGCAGTCATTGACCAGATTGCCGCAGATACCGTCACCGACGAAGACGGCAATGCCTTTTATCTGGTGCGCGTGAGAACGCTGAAATCCTCCTTTGGCAAATCGATGCCGATTATTCCCGGCATGGTGGCCGAAGTGGATGTGCTGACCGGCAAGAAAACGGTTCTGGCTTATTTGCTCAAGCCGGTTACCCGCGCCAAATCCCACGCCTTTACCGAGCGCTAGCCACATGAAGCGCCACGTTTTCATCACCGCACGGCCACAGCCGATCCCCCGCTGGCTGCAGGCATTTCCGGATGCACAGGTCGTACTGGGCCAGGATGCAGACAACGTACCAACCACGCTTCTGGAAGAAGCGGCCATCGTCTGGCTGCATGTCACAACAGACGCACAGTCTCTGTCCCACTGGATTGGCAGCGTGCGCGCTGTGGCAAAAAACACCCCTATCGTGGTGCTCTCAAATGTACCCGAGGACGAACAAGGCGCAGTTGCACTGGCGGCCGGGGCCTCTGGCTATTGCAGCGCACTGACCCTGCCGGAAGTGCTGCACCAGGTCGCCAGCGTTGTCGAACACGGCGGTCTGTGGGTCGGGCCGCAGCTCATGCGCCGCTTGATGCAGGGTCTGGCCACACTCGACAATGGATCTGCCGTACCCAAACTTGCTCAACTCAGCATGCGCGAACGCCAGGTCGCCGAAGCGGTGGCACGTGGCTCCACCAACAAGGAAATCGCACGTGTCATGGGTATCACCGAACGCACGGTCAAGGCCCACTTGACGGCCTCTTTCGAAAAGCTCGGCGTGCGCGACCGCATGCAACTCGCCCTCCTCGTCAATGGTGTCGAAGATTCGACGCAACCACCCCAGAAAATATCTGCCTGACTGTACTTCGGTCCAATACGAAACCCGCTGGTTTGGCCGTTAACTCTTACAGTTGCGCCCCAATGGGGCACCCACGTACCTATTTAATAAGGCCCGCACCATGGACACCAGCGTTTCCACCCCCCAGGCAGTCGCCACCGTTATCGCGGTAGAAGGTCAGGCATTTGCCCGCGACCCATCCGGACAAATGCGACCACTGAATCCTGGTGATGTACTGCTGGAAGGCGACACCATCGTCACCATGCCTGGCGGGCAAGTTCAACTGGCTTTCCTGGATGGACATCTCCTTACCCTCCTCCCCAACGAAACCTTCCAGTTCAGTGCCGAAACCTCCCAGACCACCCGTCCTGATGT
>CAYGMS010000404.1:0-2455 GCA_964350905.1 uncultured Thiobacillus sp.
CAGAGCAACCAGCCGGTGGCATTGCCGGTTCAGGCTTTGCTTGAGGCGGTTGAGCGCGTCATGCAAGGACAGCCACTGGATGCTGCGCCGATGCCTGCGGCTGAAATTGAAGCCCCTGCGGTGGATATGCACGCCGATGAAGCTGAGCCTGCCAGCATGGCAGAGGAGGCCGAAGTGTTGTCTGATGCGGTGCTTGAGCCTGAGCTGGAAACTGAAGCCGTCACTGAAACCGAAGCGGCCACCGCGGTAGAGGAGGAGATGGGTGCCGAGTCGATGGAGGTGCCTGTTGCTGAAACCGAAGCCGAGTGGACGCCCCTGGTGGTTGACGAGCCTGTTTCCGGGTTTGACGAGCCGCATGCTGTCGAAATGCTGGAATCCGCAGATTCTGGCGAAACGCTGGAGCCAGCGTCACTGGTTGACGTGCCCGAGCCTGTTGCGATTGAACCTGAACTGATTGAGGCAGCCACCCCACCCGATGAAGCAGAAGCGATCGTGGTGGACGCGCCTGTACTTGAGGTGGGCGCTGTCATCGAATATGCGGAAGCCAGCGAGCCGATCGAGCAGCCGTTACCACCTGACGAGGTATGCATCGGCTCGGTTTCCATGTCGGCCAATTTGTATGAAATCTTCATGGTGGAGGCGCATCAGCGCCTGGCCGTGTTGCAGGAAGAAGTCGCGCACCATGCTGACATGGCGAATAGTGCCGTCAGTGAGCATGCACGTCGCGCCATTCATACGCTGGGCGGCATCGCTGGCACCGCAGGCATTTCGGTTCTGGCCGAACTGTCGCATGCATTGGAACAATACTGGAACCGGTTTGTACGCGTGGCGTTGCCGACGGCTCACCTGTCACTGGTTCAGGATACGGTCGCGCGATTGCATGAAATGATCGCCACCATTGAAAGCGGACATCTTCCCGACGCCGCATACGACTTGATTGCAACCCTGGGTGAACTGGAAGATGAATCCGCTCCCCCGATACAGGATGATGCGCTGGATCAAGCGGTTGAACTGGCGGACGTAGCGCATGTACCGGCCGATACACAGGATGACATGCCTGAGGAGGAAATCGCCGCTGAATCGGCCATGCACCAAGACCTGGTTGCTGCGCCACACATCGGCACGACATCGGGCCCATTGGATGTCAGCGCACTGGTGCCCGATATCAGACATGCTGCAACTGCTCCGGTTTTTGAACGCCGCGAAGTGGCGGATGAAATCGATCAGCAATTGCTGCCGATTTTTCTCGAGGAAGCCGACACGCTGATTCCCGATACCAGCGCGCAACTGCACGCATGGATGGCCGCGCCGGGTGACATGGCTTCGCGCAACGCCTTGCAGCGTAATTTGCATACCATCAAAGGCAGCGCGCGCATGGTCGGTGCGATGCGACTGGGTGAACTGACGCACGTGATGGAATCACGGGTGATTGCCGTGATTGAAGGCCACCTGAACGCAAGCGCCGAAGTATTTGGCATGCTGGAAGCACAGATCGACCGAGTGGCCGATGCAGTCGAGCGCATGAAACAAGGCGATTTTTCACCCGTTGGCGATGACACCGACAAGCCGCTGGAAGCGCCTGTTGAGCCGGTATTGCCGCAGGGTACCGACGCCCCTGTAGCAACAGCCGATCCGCTCGCAGCCACGCAAACGGTTTCGCGTGAAAGCAATGCGCTGACCCTGAGGGTGCGTGCCGACTGGGTGGACCGCATGGTGAACCAGGCCGGCGAGGTTGCGATTGCGCGTTCGCGGATCGAAAGCGAAGTGTTTGCGTTCAAGCGCCATGTCAACGAACTGACTGAAGCGCTGGTTCGCCTGCGCGGCCACATTCGTGAAGTCGAGATTCAGGCCGAGTCGCAAATGCAGGCGACATTCCAGGCGCATGGCTCGACCGAGGAATTTGACCCGCTGGAATTTGACCGATTCACCCGCTTCCAGGAAGTCACCCGCTTCCTGGCCGAAAGCGTGAACGACATTTCCACGGTGCAGCATATTTTGCTGGCCCGTCTGGGTGAGGCGGATGCCGCGCTGATCCAGCAGACGCGGCTGAACCGCGAGCTGCAACAGGATTTGCTGCGGGTGCGCATGGTGCCTCTGTATTCGGTGGCTGAGCGCCTGTATCGCACGGTGCGCCAGACGGCGCGCGATGTGGAGAAGCGCGCTCAGCTGGACATTCAGGGTGGCGATCTTGAAATCGACCGTTCGGTACTGGAAAAAGTGACCGCACCACTGGAGCACTTGTTGCGTAACGCGTTGGCTCACGGTGTGGAGTCGCCTGAGGTGCGCCGTGCCGCAGGCAAGGCTGAATTTGGCGAGATCGTTCTTTCCGCCCGCCAGTCCGGCAACGAAATGATGCTGACCGTGAAGGACGACGGTGCGGGTCTGAACTATGCACGGATTCGCGAAAAAGCCGAAGCCAACGGCTTGCTGATACCCGGTGTCGAGCCGACAGAAA
>CAYGMS010000405.1:0-2434 GCA_964350905.1 uncultured Thiobacillus sp.
GTTTTCAAGACCGGTGCCTTAAACCGCTCGGCCACGCTTCCACGGCCGGCATTGTAGCGGGTTCACTCTATTTTGTCCGGGGCCGATTGTGTGTGTGGTGCGCCGGACAGCAGTGTCGCGGCTTCGTCATCAGGTGTCGGGTTTTCGATACCCGAGTTGGCAGAATGGTCTGGCCTGTAAAGTAAGTTTCAGTAAAACCAATACCTTGAAAGCAGGGACGGAGCGGGTGGGCTTGGCATGGTTGGTGCTGGTCATTGGGCACCCGATCCTGGATACCCACACCATGACAGAATTGTTTGAAATGCTGAGCGCAATTACCCGTCGCAGAAAAGCCGAAGCGGGATCGCCTTTTGCATCAGCCAAGTCAGCCGAGAAATGGCTGAAAACCCTGTCGTCCGAATCGGATTACGACGCGCACCATGCGCTGGTCGAGGGGCTTGAGCGTTTCAATGCGGAGAACGAACCGGCCTCGCTGAACCGGATGAAGGCCCTGATGAAGCTGGAAGAGGTCGGTTTGCCGCTGCAATTGCGCATCGTCGAACAGTATGTGCGCAATCAGGGGGCTTTCCGTCTGGCACGACAGGCGTTGTGGCGTGAGTCCTGGGTGTTCTGGTCGCTGTTGGCAGAAGCCTGGCTGAGCATGCTGAAACAGGCATACCGCAATTCGGCGAGCATGGAGCTCAAGCCCCAGGCTGCAGAGATTGCTGCACGTGCGATTCGTTATGCCGGCCTGGTCATGCGTTGGGATTATCACCAGGCACGCAACCCGGTTGCGTCAGCCTGGCGCCGGGTGCACAAGATTTATCGCCTGATCGAGCGTGACGGATTTGCAAACGAGGCCGTGAAAATCCATACACGTTCCACCCACTGTGCCCGCGAATATTCGCTGGTGGTGCTGATGGGCTTGGTGCATCCATTGGGTTATCGGGCACAGGAAATCGAAGTCATTGCGCAGCTGATTGATGGCTATGAACCCTTGCCGTTGCCTGAAACCGTGCCGCAACGCGAAGTCCATACGCACATGATTGACCTGTCGCTGAGTGAAGGCGCCAGCGTGCTGGAAGACGAGTGGGTGCAGGGCCGTCGTCTGCGCTACTTTGCCTTGGGCCCGCTGGTCGAACACCTCAAATCGCTGGATCAATCGGCGGATATGGAAGCTGACAACGGCTTGACCCGTCAGGTGGCGAGCCTGATCGAGCGTGGCGGGATCCGCCGCAATCGCCAGCGCACCAATCGTTTTGGCCGCGTGTGGGTGGCGGCGGGCATGGAAAATATCCTATCAGCGCTGATCCATCCCGATACCGCACGGGAGCGTCCGGCCCTGGAGCCATGGATGCTGCGCGACGAGAGTCCGGAAGGCATGGGCTTCGCCCTGCCGGATGCGCCGAAATTGCCGCACGGTCATCTGGTGGCCGTGAGCTGGGATCCTGCGGAGAATGTCTGGCAATTGCTGGCGATACGCTGGAACCGTGAGGAAGAGGGCCAGCATCTGGTGGGCATGCAGCGCCTGTCGCGCCATCCCAAACGGGTTGAAGTCTATTTTGAGGCGGATGTGCCCGGCGCGGTGCAGGACAAAACCTGGGCCGTGTTCCTACCGATGAGCCAGACCGACCAGGGCGTCAGCAACCTGCTGATTCCGCGCACCCACTATCAACTCGGCGCCCCGCTGATGCTGTGCGATGGCGACATGGTGTATCGCCTGCGGCTGGGCGAAGTGCAGGAAAGCCATGAAGGCTGGCTGCGCGTGGGAATGGATGTGCTGGGCCGGGAGCAGGTGGCCGAGGCTGCCTGAGCCTGCTGCTGATGTCAGAGCGGGCGGATATCTCCAAAATGAAAATCGAATGATCCGGCGCGGCGGTCGCTGAAGTATTGTTCCAGTGTGGCGCGCACCGTGCGGAACGCCATTTCCTCCCAGGGAATTTCCGCCTCGCTAAACAATCGGGTTTCGAGCGACTCGATGCCGGGCCGGAAATCCAGATCGAGCAGCCGGGCGCGGAACAGGAGATACACCTGATTGACGTGCGGCAGGTTATACAGGGTATAGAGCTTGCCTATTTCGATGTGGGCGCCGGCTTCCTCCCAGGTCTCTCGTGCCGCGCCTTCCTGCGTGGTCTCACCGTTTTCCATGAAACCCGCCGGCAGGGTCCACAGCCCGTATCGGGGTTCGATGGCGCGGCGGCACAGCAGCACCTTGTCTTCCCACTCGGGAATGCAGCCAACGACCATTTTTGGATTCTGATAATGGATGGCGCCACAGTTCGGGCACACATGGCGTGGCAGATGATCGCCGTCCGGCACACGCAATGCCACGGCACTGCCACATTCACTGCAAAAAATCATGCTGCATCCAATCTGTCTGTTTCGTGGCATTCGAATCCACACGTATTTTAGTGCGTAGTGGATCGGAGTCCTTCCAGGGAGACGCTGAACAAGT
>CAYGMS010000406.1:0-2430 GCA_964350905.1 uncultured Thiobacillus sp.
ATGGCCGCAGCCTCAGTGTTCAAAGAAGGTAGCCCGCGATTATAAGCGCCGTACGCGAGGCTTCAAACCCCGGTTGGGTCGCTAATCCACACAAGGTATGTGTTTGGGTCGGTAAGTTTGGTCCATGCGCATGGGGGCTATGACGCCAAGCCCTGGGCTATGCTATTGGCCTTTGAGAACTTCAGCCGCAGCACTGACAATGACATTGTTTGGACTACCCCGCTTCCTGGCTTGGCCCGGCACCAGAAACCGTGCGGCTACGCTGCACCTGATTTGGGTCGGTTTTGCCGCGATCGCCGTGTTTTTTGTTGTCATCGTCAGCCTGGCTGTTACGCAGATTCTGGCCAGCCAGCGAGTGTTCGAGACCACTATCACGGCCCAGCGTGAGCATTCAAACCTTGCCCGGCACATGATTAACGCCGCGCGTGAACGTTCCTTCCTGCTGTTCTCTATCCTCAACGAGGAGAATGACCCGTTCAGGCGCGACGAGCAGATCCAGCGATTCTACGAGCAGGGTGCAATGTTCGGCCAGGCCAGACAGTCATTGCTGGCGCTCGATCTGGTCGAGGCAGAAGAGGTGTTGCTGGCGCAGCAAGGCCAGCTGGTCGGCGAGGCCCGGGAGCTTCAGCAACAGGCGATTGATTTGGCCCTGCAGGGCCGGAACAAGGAAGCCCTGCAGGTCATGCTCAATGCGTTTCTACCGGTACAGGACCGTTTCGTTGAAAAGTTGGCGGCTCTGATCGATTTCCAGGCCGGCGAGGTGCTGGCTGCAGCGAAACGGGCCAAAACGGAAGAGCGCCAGGCGCTGAATATTCTGGTTGGCGGCGGATTCGTGTTCCTGGCGCTGAGTTTTTTCATCAGCCGCTTTGTTTTTGGGCGGACCCGGCAGATGGTCGAGTCGCTCGCCGATGTCAGTGACAGCCTGCAGTCGAGCAACCGTGAGCTCGAGTTCCAGAAACTGACGCTGGACCGGCATGCCATTGTCAGCATGGCGGATATCAGCGGCAAAATCATTTACGTCAACGATATGTTCTGCCAGGTCAGTCAGTATTCCCGCGATGAACTGCTGGGCCAGGATCATCATGTGTTGAACTCCGGCCATCATCCGAAGGCGTTTTTTGCTTCGATGTGGCGCACCATGTCCTCGGGCCAGGTCTGGCAGGACGAGGTGTGCAACCGCAAGAAGAATGGCGACCTTTACTGGGTGGCAACGACCATCCTGCCTTTCCTCGACAGCGACGGCAAGCCCGAACGCTACGTTTCAGTCCGCACCGAAATCACGGCCATCAAGCAGGCTGAGGCCGTGCTGCGGGAAAACAAGGCCCAGCTCGAGCACATGGTGGCGGAGCGAACCCGGGAACTGGAGGAAAGCCGGAACATCATGCAAAGCATTACCGGCGCCGCGCAGGACGCCATTGTGATGATCGACGATGGCGCCAATACCACTTACTGGAATGAAGCCGCCGAGCACCTTTTTGGCTACAGTCGTGGCGAGGTGCTGGGCCAGAACCTGTATATGCTGATCGCGCCGGAGTCGCATCGCGAAGCGCATCAGCAGGCCTTTGGACACTTCATCCGGGCCGGCCAGGATGAGCGCGTCGGCAAAACCACTGAACTGATTGCCCGCTGCGCGAACGGCAGCGAGTTGCCCATCGAGATATCGCTTTCGGCTGTCAGGATCGGTGGGCGCTGGCATGGCATTGGCATCATGCGTGACATCTCCGAGCATAAGCGCATGGAGGAATTGCTGCGCGTACAGGCCACGACCGATTCGCTCACCGGCATTTACAATCGCCGCAAGCTCAATGAAATGATGGTGCTGGAACAGGCCCGCGGCACCCGCTATCGGGTGCCGTTCACCCTGATTTTGTTCGATGTTGACCATTTCAAGCATATCAACGATACCTATGGCCATCCGGTTGGTGATGCGGTGCTGCAGGAACTTGCCACGCTTGTTGGTGCCAATATTCGTCCGGGTGATCTGTTTGCACGCTGGGGCGGCGAGGAATTCGTGGTGCTTGCCAGCAATTGCAACCTGTCTGGGGTGCAGTTGTTTGCCGAAAAGTTGCGTCACATCATCGATACGCAGGCCTTCCCGACAGTTGGCCACGTGGCATGCAGCTTTGGCGTGGCCGAGTTTCAGCCCGGTGAATCGCCCGAAGCCTTCCTGTCCCGGGTGGATGAGGGGCTTTACCGGGCCAAGCAGCAGGGCCGTAATCGCGTCGAATACGCCTGAGTGCAGGCAGTGGATGAGCCGGGATCAGGCTGATCCCGGGCAGTTTTTCTCAGAACACCAGCGGATCGACATCAAGCGACCAGCGTGCCACGCGCGGCTTGATGGTGTCGAGCAGGGGGCGCCAGTCTTTGATTAATGTCTGCAAGGCCAGTCGATTGGCTGACTGGATCAGCAACTGTGCGCGCTCGAGGTTG
>CAYGMS010000407.1:0-2428 GCA_964350905.1 uncultured Thiobacillus sp.
CTCCCATTACATTCAGCTGATCCAGAATATTCGGACCGACGATCCAGACTACAAATTCGACAAAACCTTTGAGGAACATATTGCGACGGACGATAGCGTCATCCAGAGCAGCAATTACATGCTGCAGATAGAACAGTTTTTAGAACGCTACAACCGTGAACAGCTGCTGTTTCTGATATTTGAAGAGTTTATAAAGGACCCGCAATCATCACTGACACAGATTGCAGGTTTTCTGGGGATCGACAGTAACTTCGATTTCATAGGCACGGGTGAAGTCAAGGAGAACCTCAATCGTGACAAGGAATCCTGGCTGCTTAGATCGCGGCTCACCGCGCCGCTCAAGTCCATACCTGGTGGCCAGTTCATTGCCGACCACCTGCCTCAGGCTGCACGGGATCAGATTTATTCCTGGCTGAAGCGCTTACCTCAACGCAAACGCATTGAAGCTGAATACATCCCGCCAAAAATGAAGCCAGAGACACGCGACAAACTGCTGGAATATTACAGACGCCCCAATGAGCAGCTATCTGAATTCCTTGGCAGGGATCTTTCAATCTGGCAGCGATGAGCGTGTTCGGCGGGGAAATCGGGCAAGGTATAACCCCCTCAGATTCTCCGCGATGAAATTATTAATAACCAGCCAAACAAACCATCTATGACAAGCAAGCCCGTTATCTGCTTTTTTACAGTCAGCTCTGGTAACTGGGGAGGGGCGAGCCGTGTTCTCTATACGAATTTGTGGCAGTTGGACACAAGCCGCATGACACCCTTGCTGATACTTCCTGGGTCTGGCCCCATCGAGCCAGATTTGAAAGCCCACAGCCTCCAATATGAGATATGGGGGCCTTTTACCGAGCCCGGTGACCCTGTCGCTTATGTGAAGGCTTTCTGGAAAGCTTTGCGGTTTTTCAAACGTGCAAAGGTTGCCACCATCCATGTCAACGGCTCCAATTTTTGGCGGCCTGCTGAATTGCTGGCGGCACGTTTGATGGGGATTCCAATAGTGGCCCATTACCACGTCATCAACGACATGCCTTCGCCGGCGATGAAATGGTGCAAGGCGGCAATAGCCGTCTCACACTATACAGCCGAGCAGTCCGCTCCGCCCGGGTTGCCCAAGCCCGTGATTTACAACCCGGTGGATCTGACGCGCTTTGACGCCGGGCACAGCCTTCGAACCGAACTAGGCATCAGTGACAGTTCTGTAGTCATCACGTATTTGGGTCAAATTCGTGAGATCAAAGGAGTCGCCGACTTTATTGCCATGGCACATCAGATCCAAAACCCGGAAGCGGTTTTTTTGCTGGCCGGAGAATGTCGTAACCCCAATAAAATCACTGATAGCTATAGCCTGGAGGATTTGGAAAACATGGCTGAGGGCGACCCACGAATTCGATATATTGGCTATGTGAAGGATGTAGAGAATGTCTACCGTAGTTCAGACATCATTGTGGTGCCATCGCGCTGGCAAGAACCCCTCGGCTTAATTAATTTGGAAGCGGGCGCCTGCCGTAAACCGGTCGTCGCTACATGTGTAGGCGGTATTCCAGAGGTTGTGCACGATGGCGTAAATGGTTACCTGGTAAAGCCAGGCGACGTGAATGACCTTGCGGACCGGGTCAACAGACTGATAGAAAATCCTGCCTTAAGAAAAACAATGGGGGAGGCAGGACGAGACTTGGTGGAACAGGATTTCACCACTCGACCGATAAGAGAGTTCGAAGCTTTGCTGCTGCAATACGCCAATGACAAGTGAGCTTCGGCTTTCTTCTTATTCTGCCGGAGGGCAGAATCGACAATAGGGATTGCCAGGCATGCCAATTGGAGCAGGTTGGGTGACGCCAGGATCATGCTCAATATCTTTAGCGTCTTTGCCTGCATTTTCCTTCCCTGACGGCGATGCCGGTTGTTGGATACGCCCTGCATCAGGCTTTGTAACTGAGCCTGCCTCCCCCCCCTTCTCTATTTGCGGAACCGGAGCATTCTCGACAAACGGGTTGGAGGCAGCTTCAACAGGTTCCGGGAACGGCTCCTTGCCACCGAGCTCCAGATATTTTTTCTGCAGATTTTTGCTGTCTGGGACATTGCGCAAACCAGTCGTGATGCTTTCCAGGGCCTTGGGCTTATTGTTGGCTTTGGAATGCATATCTGCAATTGCAATATAAGCACGCACTTGCTTGGGGTCATGTTCTATCGATTTGTAAAAATCAATAATTGCCAGCGAATCCTTCTTCATTAATTGAAGAGCAATACCTCGGTTGAGATGGATGTCGCCTGCCAATGGAAAGTCGGGGGGCATATCCTTGGCAACATAATCGATTTCTGGCAGGGCCCTGCTCAAGTAATAATTGCGTTTTTTGTCAGTAATTCGGTATAGGTAGCGGTTTATATAATTAATGCCAGTGCAGTAGTGATGCATGCCCATAAA
>CAYGMS010000408.1:0-634 GCA_964350905.1 uncultured Thiobacillus sp.
CAAAACCGGCGCCGCCGCCGGTCTCAAGAAAAAACTCAAAGACCCCACCGAAGCCATCCAGCTGCCGTTTTACGCATGGTTAAGCGAAGCCGCCGCAGCCTACCTGCCGATCAACGAAACCCCCGTTGCGCTACTGGAACTGGATGGTGAAACCGACGTCGACGCCATCAGTCGCCGCCTGCCGGAACTGCTCGAGGCCATCGCTGCGGGAGAAGCGCTACAAGCAAATGGCGTGGATGCGGTGTGCCAGTATTGCGAAGCGCGTGGGTTGTGCCGCAAGGGAATGTGGGATGGCGCATAAAAAATTTGCCAGGAACACCAACAAGTAATAACATTGTTGTAACTTACGTGGTTTAAACGGAGAGTCATTATGCGCATCAACCTGGTTAAAGTCGGCAATTCAAAAGGGGTCATCATTCCTGCGGCCATCCTTGCCTCTTGCGGCCTGAAGGATGCGGTGGAACTGCAAATCAAAGGCAAAAAGCTTGTCATCGAGGCACTCAAGCAGCCCCGCTCTGGCTGGTTTGACGGCTATCAGGCCGAACACGACGAAGCCGCACTCGACACGATCCCCGTCGATGAAGGCGACGACGAATGGGTGTGGTGAGGCGGGGCGAGGTCTACTGGGTCAACC
>CAYGMS010000408.1:644-2428 GCA_964350905.1 uncultured Thiobacillus sp.
GGGTCAACCTCGACCCCACCATCGGCAGCGAAATCCAGAAAACCCGCCCCGCGCTAATCGTATCGCCGGACGACATGAACGCCGCCCTGCCGCGCGTCATCATCGCGCCGCTCACCAGCGGTGGCCAGCCGCTCGGCTGCCGTCCCGAAGTTGAGTTCAAGGGCAAGTCCGCGCGCATCCTGCTGGATCAACTTCGTTCAATAGACAAGCAGCGCCTAGGCAACAAAATGGGGAAAATCGATCCCGCAACTTGGCATGATGTGCTGCTGGAGATGTTGGCTTAACGTATGCGCTCAAGTGCACCCATGCCAGTGCTGGCCGCGCTAATCATGCTCCTGATATTTGCCTTTGCTCCTATCGAGCAGGCGACCGCGGCAGACGCTTTACTGAAGGTACTGTGGTCAAAACCCGTCCCTGCAGCGCATCAATCAGAAGCGCTCATTCTATTTAAGCGTATCCGGAATGCCGATGGCTCCATCGCTTTCGTTGCAACTGGCGGGCTAATGACAGCACCAAATGAAAGTGGCCCTGGCCCGGTGACCTCCTGGAAAAGCAAGAATGGGAGGGTTCTTACCATAGCGCAGGGAAAAGAAAACACTTTCTGGCTTGCCGGTCTGATAAATCAAAGGTCATACGTGCCCGGCGGGGACATCTCTGACGCCTATCTGGCAAAAATCGACAGCGAAGGTCGGCTCATAGATGAACATATTTACAAATCCTGGTTCCGTTTTCGGGGCATTAGAGATTTGTTGCCACTCGATTCTGGAGAAGTTGTAGTTGCTGAACAAAACTGGCTGGCGAAGATTGCCGACAATGGCAAGATTCTGTGGGAGAAAAAATTTCGGCTCCAAAAGGAAGTTGCGCTATCGAAAATAGGAGACCAATTCGTAGTGGCAACCATAGAGGGGAACATGACGGGTGGTGAACAAAAATATCAAGACAATGTCGTGGTTAGAATTTATTCCAGCGACGGCAGGATATTTACAGCACCCATCATCAGATCTGGCATCAATAACGAGAAAGGCGGCCATTACGGAGATTTGGAAATCACGGAATCACCCGATAACACTATTTACGTGTCGTCGAATTGGAACGACTTATTCAAAGCAAAGCCCATCGAGGTAAGCAAGATTTCTAAAGATGGAAACATCATTTGGCGCAAAGAGCTTGCGCACTCAATATCGCTAAACCCCAACAAGACATGGGTATCGTGCAAGCCAGCGCTAACCGTCCTAGCAGATGATGACCTCCTTGTAGCGTGCGCAATCAAAGAAGATCTTTTCATTTATCGACTTGACGCAATAACAGGCAAGGTAAGCGTCAAATCTATTGCATTACCTCAATGCTATGAAAGCCGGCCCGCCAGCCTTTTCCTAACCCAAAGACCAAATGGAAAAATTTGGCTTTTCGGCTCACGCCCAAGTAATAACGTTGCGGCAAGCTGCACTTGGCTTGGTGAGTTAATACTGGAATAGGGCGGTCCCACTTAGAACTCACAGCTGTCTCGCAAAGCAAATGATCCTCCCCCTCGACACCGCCACTGCTCTTTCCCCCGCCCACTCATCGGTGGTGGAAGCCTGCGCCGGCAGCGGCAAAACCTGGCTCTTGGTGTCGCGCATGATCCGTCTGCTGCTGGCGGGGGCAGCGCCTTCGGAGTTGCTGGCGATTACGTTCACGCGCAAGGCGGCGCAGGAGATGACCGACCGCCTGCATGACTGGCTGCGGGCGCTGGCGCTGGCGGATGATGCGACGGTGCGCGCATTTTTGCGCGACCGTGCGGTGCC
>CAYGMS010000409.1:0-2428 GCA_964350905.1 uncultured Thiobacillus sp.
CCGGTAAACAGGCTGAAACCCACCGCCATCAACAGCAGCAGAATCAGCGAGCCACCAGTAAAGCCCAGCAAGGCCCCGGCCGCCGCCCCCACACCCGAACCCAGCACACCACCATGCGCGTCGGGCAAAACCACCGTCCAGTGCCAGGCGCGCAGCCATTCAACGCCGGTGCTGGCCAGCAGCAACAAGCCAAACCCGCCCAGGCTGAACAGGCGCTGCCGCCCGCCTGCCAGCGGTGTTTCGTCGAGATGGCGAAAGGTGTGGATGACATATCCCACCGCCAGCAACACCCACCACCAGGCCGACACGCCAAACAGCATCAGCAGCAGATCCGACAGCCACGCGCCGGCGCTGCCGCCCAGATTATGCAATGGGCCGTCATCGCCGGTGGTGCTGAAACCCGGATCGGCCACATTGTGCGTAAGCAGAATGGCGGCCAGCAGCAAGGCAGCAAAGCCCACCAGCAAGGCGCGGGCTTCGCGCAGCAGACGCTGCATACGGGGTGGCAAAGGAGTCGATGAACGGGAAGCGGGACGCGCCATGGGAACTTTACTAGGAATAGTGCGCTGAATTATCCCGTATATTCTAATGGATAGGGTTGATCGGGATGAATCGCGGATATTCCCTCAGGATGCGAGGCGATGGCACGTATCCACTCACACAAGCAGCCGTTTGATCGCCCAAACCCATTACCGGGCAGACAACAGGGAAATGCCGTCGCCAAGATTGGTTAGAATAGGCAGTCATCCCTTCCCACCACTCTGAGATCCCATCATGAGCGCTATTCATCACAAACTCATCATCCTCGGTTCCGGCCCCGCCGGTTACTCCGCCGCTGTGTACGCCGCGCGCGCCAACCTGTCGCCCGTCGTCATCACCGGCATGCAGCAGGGCGGCCAGCTGATGACCACCACCGAAGTCGACAACTGGCCCGCCGATGTCGACGGCGTGCAGGGCCCCGAGCTGATGGATCGCTTCCAGCGCCATGCCGAGCGTTTCAATACCGAGATCATTTTTGACCAGATCAACAGCGTCAAACTGACCGAAAAGCCCTTCACCCTGGTCGGCGACTCCGGCACTTATACCTGCGACGCGCTGATCATCGCCACCGGCGCATCGGCCATGTACCTGGGCCTGCCGTCCGAGCAGGAGTTCATGGGCAAGGGCGTATCGGGCTGCGCCACCTGTGACGGCTTCTTCTACAAGAACCAGGAAGTCGCGGTTATCGGTGGCGGCAACACCGCCGTTGAAGAAGCCATGTACCTGGCCAACATTGCCAGCCACGTCACCCTGGTGCATCGCCGCGACACCTTCAAGTCCGAGAAAATCCTCATCGACCAGCTGATGGAGAAGGTCAAGGAAGGCAAGATCACGCTGGCCACCGATCACGTCCTGGACGAAGTACTGGGCGACAAGACCGGCGTCACCGGCGTGCGCCTCAAGAGCACCAAGGATGACAGCACCCAGGAGCTCAAGCTCACCGGTGTCTTCATCGCCATCGGCCACAAGCCCAACACCGCCATCTTCGAAGGCCAGATCGACCTCGAAAACGGCTACATCGTGACCAAGGGTGGCAACAAGGGCAACGCCACCGCCACCAACATCGAAGGCGTCTACGCCGCCGGCGACGTCCAGGACCACATCTACCGCCAGGCCGTCACCAGCGCCGGCACCGGCTGCATGGCTGCCCTCGACGCCGAGCGTTACCTGGACGCACTCGGCAAGGCTGCCAAGTAATTGAGGCATGAAGCGCAGCCGCAGCGCACTCGCGCCCGCCTCGTTCGAGGCGTTGGCCCGTGTGCGCCGCACCCTGCGCGAGCAGGCCACCGCGCCTGCCACGCTGCACCAGGCACCGCATAAGCCCAAACCCCAGCCGGACGGCGCGGTGCTGTTTCGCCGCGCCGTCGCCGACGTCATTCCGCTGCCGCCGTCCAACCGCGCCGAAATCCCGCGGCGACGGCCCAAACCCATCGCCCGGCAACGCCTGCACGACGAACAGCACGTCATGCATGACGTGCTGTCCGATCCCTGGGACTGGGAAGCCGCCCTTTCCACCGGTGAGGAACTGGTGTTCGTCCGCCCCGGCGTGCCCACCGCCGCGCTCAAAAAACTGCGGCGTGGCGGCTGGGTCATCCGCGGCGAACTCGACCTGCACGGCCACACCGGTGACGAGGCCCGCGTGGCCCTGGCTGCCTTCCTCAACCGCTGCAACCTGGAAGACCGGCGCTGCGTCCGCATCATCCACGGCAAAGGCTACGGCTCGAAAAATCGCCTGCCGGTACTGAAAAACAAGGTGCGCCACTGGCTGATACAACGCGAAGATGTGCTCGCGTTCTGCCAGGCCCGCACCGTCGACGGCGGCGCCGGCGCCGTCATCGTGCTGCTCAAATCCTCGTCCCGTTAACAGAAACAGAAAGGCACACCATGA
>CAYGMS010000410.1:0-2426 GCA_964350905.1 uncultured Thiobacillus sp.
AGCAACATCAGATTCAAATGAGCGGGGGGAACCAAAACACGAAGCGGTTCGTTGTCCTGATTCAGGAATTCATCTTTAAGCTTCATCAGGATTTTCCCAAGGCCATTGCGTGTGCGGGAGCCTGGTAAACCTGAGATGACCTCACTATCCCCTGTGCGTTTAAGAAGGTTGCCAAATTTTATCCAGTGATAAATCAACTTAAGACGTAGGCAGAACTCCACCACTTCATGTTCGATTGTTTGCCAATCCTCACGAATTTTTTCTTTATGAATTTCTTTCTTTTTGTTAGCCACATCTTTTTCGATGGCGATTGCTTTCGCCATTGCAGGTGTGGCGGCATTTAGGATATCCGCCTGGAGTTCAGGGTGGTCGGGAAACTTAAGGGCGTGAAACAAGTGTTCCACGGTTGAAATGCGAATGCCGTTCAGAAGGACCGGGTAGCCAAATGCTTTGTTCAAAAAATCACCGAACTCGTCGTCAGGCTTGTTGAAGTAGATAGCACGATTTTGTGTATTCATCAGTTTTATCCTATTGGTAAAAGAAAAATGAAATCACGCCGAACAGAAAGAAGCCTTTTGAGCCATTTCTTTCGGGTGTATGAACAACAAAAACAATTCACAACACTTTTTAAAGAGCGGTACGGCCTGAAGCAGGAGGTAGTGTAAAAATGACGGCGACAATATGTGTCCGTGCGCCACATGTGATGGAGTGAATCAGGAGGTATTGGAAAGATGCCTGGGGTGAGCCGCTGGCCTACCGTGCGGCCCCCTGGGCGATACGTTCATCGGAGAGGGAATCCCCCCGGCGAAGCTCAGTGGAGAATCCGTCCGGCGCCCGGGGCGCGGCAGTGGAGGTCGATCCTGTTCCGAGTGCGTGGGTTGAGCACGCCCGAACGCAGAAGCCGGTCCAGCCGGATCTGGGCGTCTTCGTCCCCCATGTAGGCGGCCTTGGAGAGCCATTCGGCGGCTTCCTCCGGATTTCTGGGGGTGGCATGCCCCAGTTCGAGCATCTCGCCGAGCAATGCCTGCGCTTCGCGGTTGCCCCACTTTGCAGCCGAGCGGATCCAGAAGCAGGCCTCCTCGTCATCCTGCCCCACGCCACGGCCCTTGAGGTACATCACGCCCAGTTGGTAGGTTGCGTCGAGATCCATGAGTCTGGCCGCTTTCAGGAACCAGGCTGCCGCCTCTTCCTCATTTTGCGGCACGCCCCGGCCCTTCAGGTACATCATGCCCAGCTCGTAATAGGCCCACACGTGCTCCTGCACTGCGGACTTACGGATCCAGTCGGCTGCGATGTCATCGTCCTGCGGCACACCCTGGCCCTCGAGGTACAGCAGCCCCAGATGAAGCTGGGCGTCCATGTTTCCCAGGTTCGCGGCTTTCGTGAGCCAAAAGGCCGCTTGGGTATAGTCTTCCGGAACGTATTCTTCCGGCTCGTAGTCGTCGATCAGATAGTGCATGTACCACATACCCAGGTTGTACTGGGCCTCGTCGCAGCCGAGTGCGGCTGCTTTCAACTCGTGCGCCAGACGCTCGTCCTCGTCGAGGAACGTGCCGAGGACGCCCAACGCCCCGCAATGCCCTTGGCCGGCAGCCTTGCGTAACCATTTTTGTGCCTCCGTTTCGTCGCCTGCCTCCCTGTATTGGATATACAGTTCGAACATGCCCTCGGCGTTTTCCAGGTCGGTCGTATCCTGCAATGCAGGCAGGTTATCGTTGTTAATGTTCAATGCTTCGTTGACCGGTTCCATGTCGTTCTCCATGTAATAAAGAATGGCGGGGGGAGGTTCTACTGTGGTGGAGCGTACGCAGGTGGACGACAAAATGAGTCGACGGAGTGTCCTATTCCTGAGTTGTTTACAAAACCGGGGGAAGTTCAAGTAGGCGCGTTGGTTCCCTACGAGGGTGGCCGCTTGGCACCCGCCAGCAAGCTCACGGCAAATTCGTCGCCTTTGGTCGGCAAGTGGCCGACATTGAGGAGATAGCTATCGGGGACAAGCCCACTGACCGCGCTCTTAAACGACTGGATCCCCCAGTGAAGTTCCTTGATCCTGACGTCGGGTCCGGAATGGAACAACAGCAAAAATGTGTCACAGGCGAGGAGGTCGCAACGCTTGGCCAGTGACCGCACGGCACGCTCGGCACCAACCATTGCACGCTCTTCCCCCTTGGCATGAACCACCGTGAACTGGCTCAGCCGGTTCTGGGTGCATGCAAGCATGTTGGTTGAGTCGAGACAGATCAGCCCCCGGTTGAGCATGGCGTCCAGATAGACGCGCATGGCCCATGCCCACTGTGCGTCGTGTGACCGATGCGGCGGCAGGCGGATGATCGACTTCCACTCCGGGCGGATTTCGGCGGTGGCTTCGACCACGACGGTGCAATGTTCCCCCAGTTGAACCAGTTGTTTGGCAAGCTGGATGTGCT
>CAYGMS010000411.1:0-2423 GCA_964350905.1 uncultured Thiobacillus sp.
CGCTCGCACGTCGGCATCGCGCGCAAGATGTTCGAAACCCTGTCGAAGGAAAACATCAACCTGCAGATGATCTCCACATCGGAAATCAAGATCTCTGTCGTGGTCGAAGACAAATACATGGAACTGGCAGTGCGCGCCCTGCACCAGGCCTTCGAACTCGACAAGGCCACCGCCTAAGGTGGCTTTCCGCCGCGCATTCCGCTACAATTCGCGGCGGTTCGGAGACGTGGCCGAGAGGTTGAAGGTACTCCCCTGCTAAGGGAGCATGCGGGCTTAAACCTGCATCGAGGGTTCGAATCCCTCCGTCTCCGCCAAAACCAATACAAGTTTGTGCCAGCAACGCGAAATTGCGTATAATGCGCAGCCTTAAATGCGCCGGTAGCTCAGCTGGATAGAGTACTTGGCTACGAACCAAGGGGTCAGGAGTTCGAATCTCTTCCGGCGCACCAAAATACAAGGGGTTAGCTTAGGCTAGCCCCTTTTCTTTTTGTCCGGGCAGCGCTCTATCCGGGCTAAAATCGTGCCCATCATGCAAGACAAACACGAAGAATACTGCTGGAGCAAGGATTTAGGAGCCATGTACGCACTATATGGAACTAGCAGCCTGTCGGACTTACCCCCTGAGCCGGTAGAATCCGTCCATTCATTTCACTGTCGATGACCATGCCGCGCTTCCTTCCGATAGACCGAGACAGCGTCTACCTCTTTCCGCCCTCCGTGCAAGACTGGCTGCCCGAGACCCACCTGGCGCGCTACATCGCCAACGTCATTGAAAGTCTCGACCTCTCCAGCATCGAACGCGCCTACGCCAGTCGCGGCAGCGACGCCTACCATCCGGCCAGCCTGATGAGCCTGCTCATCTACGGCTACGCCACCGGCGTGTTCTCCAGCCGTCGCATCGAGATGGCCACCTACGACTCCGTCGCCTTTCGCTACCTTGCCTGCAACCGTCACCCCGACCACGACACCTTGGCCACTTTCCGTCGCCGCTTCGGCGAACAGTTCCAGGCACTCTTTGTACAAGTCCTGCAAATCGCCCAGGCCAATCAGCTTAGTCGATTCGGCAGCGTCAGCCTTGACGGCACCAAACTCCACGCCAACGCCAGCCGTCACAGCGCGCTGTCCTATGAACACGCGGGCAAGCTCGAAACCCAGCTCAAGCAGGAAGTCCAGGAACTGCTTGCCCTGGCCGAATCCGCCGACCAGAGCGAGCTGCCTGAAGGCTTGAGCGTTCCCGCCGAAATTGCCCGTCGCGAAGACCAGCTTGCCGCCATAGCAAAGGCCAAAGCCAAGATCGAAGCGCGTGCCAAAGATCGCTACGTGCGGGAGAAAGCCGAGTTCGACGCCAAGCTCAAAGCGCGCGCAGAGAAAGCGGCGAAGACGGGCCGAAAGCCCCCCGGCAAGCCACCCACGCCGCCCAGCGTTGCGCCGCGTGCCGAAGATCAAGTCAACCTCACCGACGACGAATCGCGCATCATGAAAGTGGCGGGCGGCGGCTTTGAGCAGTGCTACAACGCCCAGGCGATGGTCGACACCGAAACCATGCTGGTCGTGGTCTCGGACGTCACGCAAGCGGCCAACGACAAACAGCAGGTCGAGCCGATGATCGACAAGCTCCGCGCGCTACCCGCGGGACTGAATGCCCCGGTCACCCTGCTGGCCGACACCGGCTATTTCAGTGCGGACAACGTCGACACCTGCCGCCAGGCCGGGATTGAACCGCTGATTGCCATCGGCCGGGAAGGTCACCACCCGCACTGGAAAGAACGCTTCACCGAGCCTGCGCCGCTGGCTGTGGATGCCAGCGCGGTCGATACGATGAAGCACGCCCTCAAGACTCAAGCAGGCAAGAAGCAATACGCGCTACGCAAGCAGACGGTGGAACCGGTGTTCGGCATCATCAAGTCGGTGATGAAGTTCAGGCAGTTCATGCTGCGGGGTTTGATCAACGTCGGCAACGAATGGACGCTGGTTTGTCTGGCGTGGAATTTGAAACGCATGGCCGTATTGCACCCGCAATCCGTCCCGCGAACGTGAAAGTGGGCAAAAAGGCGCGGAATGCGCGTGAAATACTGGATCGAGGAACGAAAAGTGATTAAAAAGTGTGCAAATTCGAATCGGGGCGGTCAATTCGCGCGTATCGCGGCTTCAAGTCCGACAGGCTGCTAGGGGTGAATGCGGTTCGTCGTTTCCTGTAGGTCGGGGGCGTTTGTTCTACAGAGACATGACCGACAGCTATAAATTTTTCTTGCGTTACTGCTTCCAGACCCCAATGCTTCCACCCCCGGCCATTTCAAGAAAGCAGACCCGTTCCCGATAGCCCGGCCAGCACGGTGCACGATACAGGTCCCTGCTGAACCATCCACCATAAAGGAGTAGTTCGGGCTGCCCAGCGGGGTTGCCTAATACTGATCGTGCAAGGA
>CAYGMS010000412.1:0-2421 GCA_964350905.1 uncultured Thiobacillus sp.
TTTGGCCACGCAAAAGAAAGTACCTCGCCCACAGGCGAAACGCGAAGCCATCGCATATCCACGGGCGGTAAAGATAAATCGATCCCCATCCTCACACCCGCCCCGTCAAATCCACCACCCGTGCCACTTCCGCCAACGAGGTCACGCCATCCTTCACCCGCTGGATGCCGTCTTCCGCCAGGGGGTGATAGCCATGCTCGAATGCCGCATGGCGAATTTCGTGCAAGGGCGCATGGTTGGCGACCAGTTCATCCAGGATCGGGTCCATGCGCAGCAGTTCGATCAGCGCAAGCCGGCCGCGGTAGCCTTTATGGCTGCACGCCGGGCAACCCACGGGGCGGTAGATCTGCGGCGGGGTGGCCGGGTCGGCGCCGAGGATGGCGGATTCGTGTTCGTCGGCGGGGTAGGCTTCCTTGCAGTGCGCGCACAGCTTCCGAACCAGCCGCTGGGCGACGACACCGATGATGTTGCCGGAGAGGATGCCGGACTGGATGCCGATGTCCATCAGGCGCGGAAACACGCCGAGGGCGGAGTTGGTATGCAGGGTGGTGAACACCTGGTGACCGGTCATGGCGGCACGAAAGGCCATTTCGGCGGTGTCCTTGTCGCGTATTTCGCCGACCAGGATGATGTCGGGGTCCTGCCGCATGATGGAGCGGATGCCGTTGGCGAAGTCGAGTTTCAGCGTTTCGTTGACCGAGCTTTGACGCATCAGCGTGACCGGGTACTCGACCGGATCTTCCAGCGTCATGATGTTGACGGTCTCGTTGTTGAGGTGCGACAGCATCGAGTACAACGTGGTGGTCTTGCCGGAACCAGTCGGGCCGGTAACGACCAGGATGCCTTCGGGGCGCGCCATCATCAGCTGCAGTTCGCGCAGGGCGTCGGTGGTAAACCCCATCTGTTCCAGCGGCATGATCGACTTTTCGCGGTCGAGAATACGCAGCACCAGGTTTTCACCATGGATGCCAGGCTGCGAGGAAACGCGGAAATCGATCGGACGGCCGTTCAGCGTCAACGACATGCGTCCGTCCTGCGGCGCGCGCGTCTCGGCGATGTTCATGCCGGACAGCACCTTCAGCCGCACCAGGATCCCCGGCCAGTAGGTCTTGTGCAGGCTGCGGATCTGCTCCAGCACGCCGTCGATGCGGTAACGGATGCGCAGAAAGGAATGCTCGGGCTCGAAGTGAATGTCGCTTGATTCGCGCTTGACCGCGTCGGTGAGCAGCGCACCGACCAGCCGTACCACCGGCTGGGTGTATTCCTCGGTGTCAGGGTTGAGGCTGGCGTAATCGACCTCGCCGGTCTCGATTTCGCGCAGGATACCGTCGAGCGACAGATCAAAGCCGTAGAACTTGTCGATACATTCCAGCAGTTGCGCTTCGGCCGCCAGCAGCGTGTCGATTTCAAGCTGGCCGCCGAGCGAGGCTTTCAACTGATCGAGCGCCACGACGTTGAACATGTCGGTGGTTGCCAGGGTGAGGATGTTGCGCGCCGCATCGTGGGCGATCGGCAGCAGGTGGTGGCGGCGGGCGAATTCCTCGGGCACCAGCTGCAAAGCATCGGGGTCGGCCACCACCTGGGTGAGGTCGATGCCCTGGCTGCCGAGCGCGTTGGCGAGCTGGTCGCGCAACACCGCCTCGGTCATGAAGCCCAGCGCGACGAGCTGGCGGCCAATCGGCAGGCCGGTGGCTTTCTGTTCCTTCAGCCCGATGCGCAGCTGGTCCAGGGTAATGAGTCCCTGTGAGACCAGGGTTTCGCCCATGCGGAGTTTTTTACGACGCTCCATCGCGTGACCTTATTGCGCCGACTTCAACTGCTGCACGCGTGTTACGGCCTGGGCACGGTCGAAACGGTGAACCCCTCCGCTTGCGAGTGCCTTTTCGTAATACGTGCGTGCGGCAGCGAACTGACGGAGCTGGTCGAGGCTGATGGCCAAGTTGAAGGCGTAATCGGCATTGTCGGGTGCACTGCGGTAGGCCTCGAAGTAAGCGGCCTGGGCATCGTTCCAGCGTTTCTGGTCAGCGTAGAGATTGCCCAACGTTTGGTACAGATGCGGGCTGGGGTCACGCTCGATCAGCATTTTCAGGCGGCTTTCAGTCGCCTGGTTGTCGGTGTTGCCCAGCAGGTCGAGCAGGGCGCCCTGAGCGGTGGCATTCAGTGGGTCAATATCCAGCACGTCGCGATACAGGCGTTGCGCGTCTGTGTCGCGTTTCTGTGCACTGGCAATCGCGGCCAGCCCAAGCAGCGCATCCACATTGTGGCCGCGTGCCGCGATCTGGCTGTAGAGACGTTGCGCTTCGGCGAGCGCACCGCGCTGATAAGCAGCGTAGGCCTGGCTGAGTACCGTGCTCTGGGTGTCGGGCTGGAACATGGGTCGTGCCGCAGGCGGCGGCGCGGGTCTGCGAGTGGGGGGCTCAA
>CAYGMS010000413.1:0-2418 GCA_964350905.1 uncultured Thiobacillus sp.
GGGTGAATATTTCGGCTATGCCATGCCGTTTGTGAGTCAACAACAATGAAGAATGAATCTATCAAACCCGGCTGGCGTCGTGTGAAGTTTGGTGATGTGGTGCGGCTCTCGAAGGCTCGCAGCCAAAATCCGCTGACCGATGGCTTTGATCGCTATGTTGGCCTGGAGCATCTGGCTCCGGGCGATTTGCGCATCCGCAGTTGGGGCAGCGTCGCTGACGGTGTGACTTTCACCAGCGTGTTTCAGCCTGGGCAGGTGTTGTTCGGCAAGCGCCGCGCTTACCAGCGCAAGGTGGCCGTGGCGGATTTCGCTGGCGTGTGCTCCGGTGACATCTACGTACTGGAGACAAAGGACGCGCTGGTCCTGCTGCCGGCATTGCTGCCATTCATTTGCCAGACCGATGCCTTTTTCGATCACGCAGTGGGCACGTCGGCCGGCTCTTTGAGCCCGCGCACCAATTGGACAAGTTTGGCGGATTTCGAATTCGCGCTGCCTCCGATAGCGGAGCAAATTGAATTGATGGAAAGACTGATGGCTATTCAGTCAGCCATTGAAAAACAACAGACCTTGATTGGAATGTCCAAGAAGATGAGCTTGGCGATACAGGTTGACTTCTTCACAAGTCTTTGGAGATCCGTTGAAGCTGGTGGCACTCGAGTTGTAAAGCTGAAGGACCTATTAAGGGAGCCACTTTCAAACGGAATATTTAGACGACGGGAGGAATTCGGCTCAGGGACTCGGTTGTTAAACGTGACTGATATATACGAGGCATTCAGAGTCAATCATGAAAAACTAGAGCGAGTAGAGGCGACCGAAAAGGAAATTCAAAATTTCTCAGCTCTACCTGGCGACGTGATTTTCAATAGAAGTTCCATCGTGCTCGCTGGAATTGGTCAGTCGATCCTGGTTTCTCCAGGAGACGAACCCCTTGTTTTTGAATGTCATCTGATGCGAGCGCGCGTCAAGACGCAGGAAATCAGTCCTGAATATCTCTGCAGGTATAGCCTGTCACCTCACGGAAGGAGGTATTTCTTGTCAAGGGCACAAACGACAACAATGACAACAATCAACCAAGGTGACTTGGAAAGCCTTCCTCTGCCGTTGCCATCAATTGATTGTCAAAGAGACATAACGGTGCGACTTGATGATCTTGACAATGCTATTGGTGCAGCAAAGAAGCGAATAGAGGAGACGAAAAGTCTTCTCAGTTTCAATGTGGAGTGGGGGCTTGGCTATGTTCAATGAATCCAACACCGTCGAAGCCTACGTCCGCGACCTGCTCGCCGGCCCCATCAAGACTGTCCCGGCCAATACAGTTCAAGAACCTCAAGCCAGCTACGGCCCCAGCCCCAAAGGCATCGGCTGGCGTTATGCTGCACCCGCTGAAGTACCGCGCCAGATTCAAGAAGTCCTGGTCGAGTCGTGGCTACGCGATGCGCTGATCCGCCTGAACCCGGAGATTGCCGCCCAGCCCGACCGCGCCGACGAGGTGCTCTACAAGCTGCGCGCCATCGTGTTGTCGGTGCGCTCGGATGGCCTGATCCGTGCCAACGAGGAGATGACGGCCTGGATGCGCGGCGAGCGCTCCGTGCCCTTTGGCCACAACAACGAGCATGTGCCGGTGCGGCTGATTGACCTGGACGATCTGTCGCAGAACCAGTACATCGTTACCCAGCAGTACACCTACCGCGCAGGGCCCACCGAGCGCCGTGCCGATCTGGTGTTGCTGGTCAACGGACTGCCGCTGGTACTGATCGAGGCCAAGACGCCGGTCAAGAAGTGCATCAGCTGGGTGGATGGCGCGGTGCAGGTGCACGACGACTACGAGAAGTTCGTGCCCGAGCTGTTCGTCTGCAATGTGTTTTCGGTGGCGACCGAGGGCAAGGCCTACCACTTTGGCTCCATTGGCCTGCCGGTCAAGGATTGGGGGCCGTGGCATCTGGATGGTGGCGATGGTGAACATCATCCGCTGAAGTCGCTCAAGCTGTCGGCGGAGAGCATGCTGCGGCCGCATGTGGTGCTGGACATCCTGGGCAGTTTCACCCTGTTTGCCACGGACAATAAAAAACGTCGCATCAAGATCATCTGCCGTTATCAGCAATACGAGGCGGCCAACAAGATCGTCGAGCGCGTACTGGCAGGCTATCCCAAGAAGGGCCTGATCTGGCACTTTCAGGGCTCTGGCAAGTCGCTGTTGATGGTGTTTGCCGCGCAGAAGCTGCGGATGCACGCCGGCCTGAAGAACCCCACTGTGCTGATTGTGGTGGACCGGCTCGATCTCGATACGCAGATCACCGGCACCTTCACCGGGGCGGACATTCCCAATCTGGAAAAGGCTGACACGCGCGAGAAGCTGCAGCAACTTCTGGCGCAGGATGTGCGCAAGATCATCATCACGACGATCTTCAAGTTCGGCGA
>CAYGMS010000414.1:0-2414 GCA_964350905.1 uncultured Thiobacillus sp.
GTGCCGGGATTTCCGGAACGGGCCGGCGAACCCGAGGCGGTCGTCGGCACGGGTGAGCCGAGACCCTGGCCGTGGCGATTGTTGCCACTGGTATCAATCACCTCGTTGGCAGCCCCGGTCCACTGCGGCTCTTCAAAATGATATTCACCCAGCAGGGTCGCTGCCGCGCCAGTCATTGGCAGCAGGCATACCCACAGCGCAAGCATCCATGCAAGCCATACCTGCCGGTGGCCCGGTTCAAATCGCCACCGCGCCAGAAACCGGAATGGGATAAGACCCCCAATTTCAGGAAGAAATGATCTGCTCAAAATCGGAGTTCCATCCTGTTTGCAGCGCATGCTCATTTTGAAAAACTCCCCTGAATCTGTCGCTCGACATAATCCACGCTTTCTGGCACGCCCGATATCGCGGTGGACGTGACCTGGTAGACCTCAACCAACGTCCCCCCATCATCATGGGCAGTGCGAACACAGGTGACTGTCACCGTAAATGCGGCAAGTGTGCCCGTGGGCGTAAATGAACTAGGAAAAGGCAGGGGGCATGGTGTGGGCACAGGATTAGGCAAAGCGACTGGAGGGAGATTGACCACCTGCCAGGCCGCCCATTCGATCCCCGCACGCGCGGCCTGATAGGCACGCGACCCCTGGATATCCAGCGCACCGCTCATATGGCTGGTGCGCGACAGCGCCACCATGTATCCGCCAAGCGCGGCCAGAATCACCACCAGGAAAATCGCGCTCGGCAAAACAAAACCCGATTCGGCAGAAGGCCGGCGCTTGAAGCCTGTGAGCTTCATGGCTGATTGCTCACTTGCGAGTTGCTGTGCAAACGCACGGTCTCGCCAGCCTGGGTCAATTCGAGCGTCATGCTGACCAGCCCGCCACGTTCGGTGATCCCCTGCTGATAGGTGATCGTGCAGGCCCCCACCTGCCGGGCCAACAGCGCCTGCGGCGTACCGGCAGGGAGGGTGGCGATTGTGGGCTGGGCCGCGGTAATGGCATACCCCCAATAACGCGTCAGCGTACCCGCCACGGGCTCGCACGCGTACGTGACCGGCCCCTCGACTACCTGAAACCGGTTACCGGGTGAGGCCCGTGGAAACGGCGGTGGCCCTAGCAAGGGCAGCGGTGGCGGTGGCGGCGTGTCAAGGGTGATCGTATTGGTGGGGCCAGGTAAGCCCGCGTAGCGTACAAGGGTTTCTCCCAGCCAGGCATCGGCACCTGGAATGCCCAGGTTGTAGACCGCAATCCGGTCGCCCGCCTGCATCGCGATGGCGGGACCCAGTACGTCAAAGCTGTTGTCTGCTGTCATGAAATCCAGAATATCGCCGCCACCCTCGGCCCGATAACGCCCGCCAGTACGCGTGATGAGAAATTCCAGATAAGTCGTGGTGCCCACCGTCGTCACCCGCACGCTGTTCGGCAGCGCCAGCCGGATATCCCGTCCCATCCGGCGCAGCGCGGTGTCGGCTGCATCGGTCAGGCGCGCGCGGCGGTCCTGGGCAACGTAACTGTCTATCGGCACCCGCAAAAAGGTCGCCACCATCGCCCCCACGATAGCGGTAATCGAGATGACAATAATCATCTCGATCAGGCTGAATCCAGTTTGCCTAGAGGGTTGGTGCATAACGTGTGCGATAGCCGGACAGGCTGATGCTGTGGTTGCCTGGGCCCGTAACGGTCACGGTGACGAGCAGGGTTTCATCGTCTCCAGGCACAACCGGGGCGATGCCATTAAAATCCGCAACTGGCTGAACCTGGACAGACGCGGTGTAGCCGGCCAGCCCTGCGATGGCAGTACCGGAGAGATCATCGATACCGTTCATGGAAAAACCGTTGTAATCGTTGACGTTATCGAACGGCCTGGTGTTGGAGTAGCGCGTCTCTCCTGTTTCAGGCCCCATGGCTTCCCGGGGCATTGCACACGGGACGAAAGGGATAGCGGTGAGAGAAGTGGCCGTGTCGGCATTGGCATCGTCCGGGTCGCAATAGGTATAAGGCTTGGACAGCACTTCGTCCAGCAGCGACTCGGCAACGGCCTGTGCCTGCTTGCGCACCATCGGGTCCACACTGGTGCGCGAGGTCGAACTATAGACCGACAGCACGCCGGTCACCGCCACGCCCACCACCACGATGAACACCATCAGCTCGATCATGCTGAGACCGCGCTGTTTGAACACGGGCTTAGTCATGAACATACCCGGTTTCGCGTTCCACCAGCACATGGTAGGCACCCGCCCCGTTCACCTGAATGTCGAGTTGCGCTGCCAGAGTAGAGGTGCCGCCGCTGGCATCAAACTGAAGCACTGTGGGCGGGGTGATTGCCACGCCGTTAGGGGCCGTGACCGTATAGGGCTTCTCGCCACCCGGCCCCGGTGCAAAGCTGGTGCACCCCGCGTCGTAGCACAACGTGGC
>CAYGMS010000415.1:0-2413 GCA_964350905.1 uncultured Thiobacillus sp.
GCCGTAAAACACTTCAATTCCCGTTTCAACAACCGCACCCGACATCTTGCCTAGACGGTCGCTTTTTGACGGTGGATTCCTCGTGGTTTTGGGTTACTGGAAGATGGTTCGCCAACCATATGCGTATTGGGACGGTGACGTGAAAAATGTAGACCGTCTGATCGTCATTGGTCCGGTTCCCGTCACAGCCGACGCGAGCGCGTACTTGGATTTCCTGCGAAATACATTTTCGATACCGAATTTTACGAGACCCACAAACCGAGCGCGACCTAACCATCGCGGCTGGACCTTGGCCAAGTGCCATGCCGGTGGCTCTCTGCTTGATCGAGGGGTCAGGACTCGCTGCACCTGAGCTTAGTAAGTGCTTGACAAGCACATAACAAGCGCTTAAAGTGGCTTCCACGCGCTACCTGAGCGTGTGTGACGAGCAAGGGGAGACCATGAAGACCATTGAAATTGAAGATGACGTGTACTGCTTTATAGCTGCGCAGACCAAGGAGATTGGAGAGCCGGCGACGAGCATCCTTCGAAGGCTGCTTGGCGTAGATGCTGGTGCTCAACCCGGACAGGCTGGAAAGACGGTAGTTGCTGCGCAACCGCACGAATTGGCATTGCTACTTTCACAGCCAATGTTCAGTAGTTCGACAACTGCTGTGGCTAGGATGCTCAGAATTTTCAAGGAGGTTCATGCGCAAAAAAAGCAGGACTTCGTAAAGGTTCTCCAGATCCAGGGCCGAAATAGGGCTTACTTCGCCCGGAGCGAACAAGAGATTCTGAAATCAGGAAAGAGCACCCAGCCTCGTGAGATCGAAGGTACTGGGTTCTGGGTCATGACGAACTCCCCGACTCAGCAGAAGCAGCAGATGGTGCGGGAGGTGCTCGAAGTGCTTGGGTACAGCCCGGCAGCCGTAAAGGCGGCAGTGGCGGTGATTCAGTGACCGTCGGCGGGCCACGGCCTTGTTCAGCGAGGCCTCCTTTGGAGAGCATTAGCTCAATCATCAACCTGAACACGCTCCCTCCCTATACTGTCACCAGCACGACAGGAAGTATCGACAGCGACGATCCCAACACGGTAGACTCCGCACCGTAATAAACGTCTCGCGGGCGTCGTATAGTGGCATTACCTGAGCTTCCCAAGCTCATGAGGAGGGTTCGATTCCCTTCGCCCGCTCCAGAACCAACATTCAACTTCAACGCTTGAAGTCTTATTGATCGCGCATTTAATAATGCGCCCCCTTGGCCGTTATTACGATCAGGCCATGAACACGCAAACTGAACCCCTTTCCGCTGAAGCGCTGCTGCGTGAAGCCGACCTGCGCATGGCGCAGGCTCTGGATAATTTCTTTCAGCGCAGCCGCAGCTTTATCCACGATGCCGTCATGCGCGCCATCGTGGAGCGAATGACGCCTTCCATGCTGGCCACCGGGCAAACCTGTCTGGGCTGGATTGACGTGTATCCGGATAGGCTGTCCACGGCATTTGCCGACCAGTTTCGCCAGCACCTGCTCCGTCCAGAGAATGTTACAAAACAGGCAGGGGGCCATCCAGTCACGCTGCAACTGGTGGACGACGCCATGCTGGCCAGACAACTGGCCGAAGACAAGGCGGCCGCCTGGCTGACCGAGGCATTGCGTCCCGAAATGCTGCTGTTGTTCAGCCGTTTGCTCGGCTTGCAACAGGAAGTTGCCGGAAACGCTGACTATACTGAATCGTACGGGCCAATTTTTGTCATGCATGCCTTGTTGCGTGCGCTGGCAAGCCTGGAAATCGACACGCCGAGTGGCACCCTGATACTGCAATGTTCGGCTGAACCGCTACGCGACACCTTGAAGCATACATACACCGCACTTAATCAATATTTGAACGCCCAGGGAGTAGAGGAACACACGACCGTGCGCGCAACCCCCACGCCGCCCCCCAAAAAACGTGATTCGGATATCGGCCAGCAAATTCTGGCGCATATCCAGGCTGCTACCGAGCAAGCCGGCGCATCCGGGGAGAACGTCTCATTTGCACTGGAAACACCACTTATACCCGCCAGCGGCACATCATTTCCGGCCTTGCTGCCTGGATTTCTGGATAGTCTGGCACGCTGGCAGGCTGACATTCCACGCGTTTCGGGGCCCAGCCAGCCTCCGGCCACACTCGTTCTCCGGCAATTGCAACAGAATGCCCGGCAAACCGATGCCGGGACGTTTGATCTGGCGGTACTGGATGCGGTGGCGGGCCTGTTCGAGTTCATCCTCGACGACCCGGATATCTCGCCACATTACAAATCCGAAATCGCACAACTGCAGATTCCTGCACTCCGGGTTGCGCTCGTTTCGCCTGAATTTTTCAGTGATGATCAGCATCCGGCGCGCCAGCTAATCGATTTGCTCGGACTCTTTTCCCGCCATTTCCCCGAACACAA
>CAYGMS010000416.1:0-2408 GCA_964350905.1 uncultured Thiobacillus sp.
TTTGGCCCAGATTGGGCTCAGGACTCGCACTGTCCTGACTAGAAAAGTCCGCATGCTGGTGATGCTGAGTATGTGCTGACACGGGGGGCGGAAAGCAAAAAGCCCAACTTTGTGGGTTGGGCTAAGTGCTTGGTTTTGCAACCTAAATTTGGCTCCTCGACCTGGGCTCGAACCAGGGACCTGCGGATTAACAGAGCAAAAACAGTACCTTCACGCTGACTTGTGTCCGACGTGGCTCAATATAATCAAAGACTTGCAAACGCCGTGTTGCAACTCCCGGCAGTTCCTGGCAACCCAAATTGGCCGAGAATTGGCCAAGAAAAATTGCGAAAATCCGCAGACCGCACTATGCGCGGGAAACCCAAAAATGTCCGTCGAGACGCCGAACGCGTGGCGATAAAGACAGTGCGTATACCCCATTTTAAGGGGTAAAAATGGACGCACTCATCTTAATGGACATCGACCAGGTCGCCGCCATGTTTCATGTCAAGCCGCGCACCATCCGCTACTGGGTGCAGCACGAGCGTTTTCCGGAGCCGGTGAGAAATGGGAAGAAACCGCTCTGGCTTCCTGCGGAGATAGAAGCGCATCTGCTCACGATCAAGCTGGACAAGCCCGTCATCCGGAAGTCTGAACCCCAGGTCAAGAGGGGCAGGGGGCCAAGAACTCGGCAGAGCTACAAACGATGCTCGCGGCGTCGCGGGCTCGGCAGATGCAAAAAGCAGCCAGGTATTCAAGGGGTTAATAACTGCATGGGGCAGGGCGGGAAGGCAATGACGACAAATTTGCTTGAAGAGGAAGTTCAAATATTGTCGTATGTACGTCTCTTGATCGGCCAGAATCGCCTGTGGAGATTTGACTCGGCAACTTCCGCAATGGCCTGAAGGGTCATTGCGGGCTCGCAACTTGGGTGACTGCTCTTTTTCGCGTGGCAGCCATTCAAACATCTTTAACAAAAAGTCAGTGGCCTTGCGCCGGAACGACCGCTTTGTCTGAACGCTTAAGCCAATCACCAGCCATGAGGTCTGGGTAGAACCTGTCTAGCGCTTCTACGCCTTGCTGTGCGCGGCGTACCCAACCTTTTCCGCGCGACACCAGATCGGTCCACGCCTCGTCGACATCCCATTTTCCGTGTTCACGGTAATACGCCAGTAGCGAGGCCGCTTGATGCAGATCCTTCTTGGATTTCGCGGCAAAAGCGCCATCCCGTTCTCCATAAACGAGCAACTTGTGCAGTGCATAGCGTGCAGGGTGCGGCACATTAACCAAGACCGCACCCGCCGGGTCGGCCAAAACCGCGTGCTGGACGTTCTCCAACGAGAACTCCATGAATTTGAGCGGTTGTAGCGGAACATTTAACTGAGGGTGTGTGAATACCTCGTCACCCTTGCGGTGCCGGACGGTCAGGAAATCCAGCCTGAATTCCGGCTCCTTCGGATTCAGGTAAGTGGCGCCTGATTTGCCCGACAGCCCGGCCACCGGCAGGAACCCCATCTCCAAGGACTCGATCGCGTTTTGGGTCTTTACCTCAAGCGTGGAAGGCAGCACGAGTGACACGCTTTTACCTGCGTGCGCGAAGTCGATATCCTGTGTCTGCGATGAATCTCCCCAACGAAGGCCCAGCATATTTCCGTACGCGAGAAACGCATGGGTTCCGATGAGCACACCGCCGGCGCGGAAAAAGCCATAATCTGCCAGGCGGGCGATCACTTTAAGCTGTCTCGGAAACACCGGCGTACAGCCTAACGCCAGCGCAGACCGGACCAGCGGAACCAGCGCCTGACTCACCCCAGGGTGGCCCGACCGGCTAATCAAGCCTCGAACTGCAGCATTGTCAGGCCCCACATAGACTTGCTTTAGCTTCCCGGACGGTTCGGTGTACTGGTAATACCAGTAGGGGCTGCCCTTGACCGTCTTCTGGGCAAAAGAGCCTGGAAGGTCCGCCACCGAGCGAAGATGGTCTGCAGAGAGCGCAGCATCCAGCAGCTGTGCATATGCAGTTTGAGCCGAGAGAGGCATTTCTTCAAAGTAGCGCATCTGGTTATACTAATGTTGAGACGTTTCTAGTATAACTACTTTGGTCGGTTATACTAGTTTTTCAGCTAACTTAGTATAACTTGGCTGGCCGTCGCATCTGGGTCCGATAGTCTCCCTGCCAAGACTGCACGCATAGCTAACAATGCGGTGGTTGGGGTTACCACCAGCATGGTGACGGTGGTCGGTGAGCTTCAGGGCATTGCCCATGACGCGATGCTTCAGTTGGATGGCATCGAACAGCTCGCGCTACCTGAAGCGGACGTGGATGAAGGTGGAGACCCCTGATTTGGCCCAGATTTGGCCTGGGAAGCGGAAACGACAAGGCCCACATCGCTGTGGGCCTTGTGAAATATGGCTCCTCGACCTGGGCT
>CAYGMS010000417.1:0-2402 GCA_964350905.1 uncultured Thiobacillus sp.
TTTGTTACAGATATTGTCGGTCTCGGTTTTCGAGAAAACCCTTATTTCATGCGCCTTGCAGCCCGACACCACCAGAAGCATTCCGATACCACCAGATAACCAACTGATTTTGTTTGATTTTTAACCGGACACTATTGTAGGGAAACACTGATTTATTCCCCACGCTGTGCCTAAATTTGAGCGGTGTCTGTCAGAATTCAGTTGTCCTTCTCACGAGTGATTTTGCGATGCAAACGAGCTTCTCCGAACTGGAATACGCCACCAAGAAGAAACAGACCCGGCGTGATCGTTTCCTTGCTGAACTCGAAGCCATCACACCTTGGGCTGCACTCGAACAGTGCATCGCCCCTTTCTACCCGAGCGACGGCGGCCCTGGTCGCCCGCCCAAAGGATTGACCCGGATGTTGCGGATGTACATCGCACAGCAATGTTTCGGTTTCTCCGACGAAGGCACAGAAGACGCCATCTACGATAGTCAGGCAATCCGCCGTTTCATCGGCATTGATCTTGCCCGCGACGCCGTGCCTGACGCCACCACCCTGCTGCACTTTCGCCACCTGCTCGAACGCCATCAGCTCACCGAATCCATCTTCAACGCCATCAACGCCCACTTGGCCGAGAAAGGCTTATTCCTGCGCGAAGGCACGATTGTTGACGCCACGCTAATTGCCACACCCCCCTCGACCAAAAATAAAGCGGGCGAACGCGACCCCGACATGCACCAGAGCAAGAAAGGCAACCAGTGGTACTTCGGCATGAAGGCGCACATCGGTGTGGACGCGCACTCCGGTCTGGTGCATACCGTCATTGGCACAGCGGGTCATGTCAGCGACATCAGCCAGGCGCAAGCCCTGCTACATGGCGACGAAGCCGTGGCGTTTGGGGATGCGGGGTATCAGGGTGTCGAGAAGCGCGAAGAGCATCTGGAAACGCCGGTTACCTGGCATGTCGCGATGCGTCCTGGTAAACGTCGTGCCCTGGACAAATCACCCGAGGGCGAACAGCAGGAATGGCTCGAACAGGCCAAGGCCAGCATTCGTGCCAAAGTCGAGCATCCGTTTCACGTAGTGAAAAATCTGTTTCGTCATCGCAAGACGCGCTATCGGGGACTGGCCAAAAACGCGGCGCAGTTGTTCTCGCTGTTTGGCTTGGCGAATCTGATGCTGGCGCGTCGATGGTTGCTTAACCCTCAGAGGCAAGTTGCGTCCTGAAAATAGGAAATGAGCAGAAAATCGCTCAAAACGCACTGTATTGATCGAAAAGAAAACCAACTTGCTGGCTTTCTTCGTTAATGTCCCGCATATTTCTCGGGAGCGGTGAATTGTTCAGCGTCTCCCAAGGTGAATTCACAACGGTTTCTGTATATATCCTCTTTACGGAGTCAAGCTGTAATCACGGACAACAAAATTGCACTGGTGGAAAAACTCCCTACGCTGGAGACGATCCCGTTATCAAATTTCATCGCGGACACGTTAGCAGTGGCCAATCAACGCAAGCTCGACGCCTTCGAAAGACAACAAGCGCAGCAAGCAGCCCCCATCATCGGGACGTCCCCTCTGGAATTCAGACAAAGCGGAATCGTTGGCCCAATGGCGAATCTGGCACGCGATGCGCAAATTGAAGCAGTCGGCGTCTACCAAGGCGGAGCGGGGGAGAATCGAACAAACGATGGTCGAAAAATGGGCTACGTAGAAGTACGCCTCCGCCGTTCAGCAAAACCAGTGGTTCTCGTGCTGAGTTCCTATGAGCCGGTTAGATGGAAGCTGATACCCGAATCTGGCGCGAGACTGGCTGCCGTTCTTGTTTCCGGGTATTACCCATCTCAAGTCGTTGGAGCTGGCGACGCCCGTATCGTAATGACCGGAAGTGTTTACGCTTATAAGCTCGGAAGCCCGGAATACAACCTCCTTAACCGGGAAATCGTCAAATGGACGGGGAAAAGCATAGGTATCTTTCAGGGCCGATATGAAGGCAGCGCTTTCAGCGTTGGAGGATAGCTAACGAATTTAAGCTCCATCGATCATTCCACCGGAGCTGCGCGAAAAACAGTGCAGGCCAGTGAGTTCAAATGTAGACGTTTAAATTTGTATGGCTGGTTTGAGTTTGCCACCGAACATTGACATAGAACACTCTGACGGTCTCTTCCTGTTAAGGCTTGTCCGACGTCTGCCCGCCAGGCTCGTGCGTACTGGCAGGCCTGCGCGCGAGGGCAGGCATCGTACTACCCTTAACATTTGGCGACACGGTTTTGCGGGAGGTGACTTGGCAGAATTCATGGCTGCCTCACGCAAGCTGCGCTTTATTAAGCAGTCTGACCAAATCCTTGATTTCCTTTTCAGACAATTTTTCCTTGACCGCGGTGCTCATCACGGTCATCAATTCAGACATCGCCTGTTCGATCA
>CAYGMS010000418.1:0-2399 GCA_964350905.1 uncultured Thiobacillus sp.
AGGCCGATAGGATCCCTGTCGCCATCCGGGCTGTGCGTGACTGGGTGGATGAGGTTATCGTCATTGACAGCGGGAGCAGCGATGACACGGTGACGGTAAGCGAGTCATTGGGCGCAAGGGTGGTGTTCAACGAGTGGCGCGGTTATGGCCCGCAAAAGGTATTCGGCGAGTCCCTGTGCAGGAACGAGTGGCTGCTCAACATCGATGCCGACGAGGAAATCTCACCGCAACTTGGCGCCGAAATTCGCACGCTGCTCGAACAGCGCGAGCCTGCCTGCTCGGCCTATACCCTGCCCATCCTGCCGTTGTATCCGTTTCAGAAAACGGGCCATCCGTGGACGGCTTTCCATCATCCCGTGCGTCTGTACCGCAAGAGCAAAGCCGGCTTCAAGGACGAATTGGTGCATGATTCCGTCGTGGTGCATGAAGGGAGCCTCGGCCATCTGAAAGGCATGGTCCTGCATCGTTCGTTCAGGTCGCTTGCGCATCATATCGAGAAGGTCAATAGCTACTCCAACGCCCAGGCCGAGGTGATGGCTTCGCGTGGACGGGATCCGGGCTTGCTGGCCTTGCTGCTGGTGCCTGCCCTGGCCTTTTTCAAGCAGTACATTCTGCGTCGCGAGTTCGTGAATGGCGTTGATGGCATAGTGGTTAGCCACATGTATGCCTTCCAGCGCTTCATCCGGCTAGCCAAGACGCGTGAAAGACGGCGCCTGATGCGGCAGGGAAAATAATGCCCAGCGTTCTATGGTGGGGACGCTTCGATCCCGACTATTCGCGCAATCGCATTTTGCGCAAACTGTTGCCCGGGCTGGGCTGGAATGTCGTCGACTTTCACCCGCGCCTGAGTTCTCTGGGTGACCTTGAAGCCCGGTTGAAAAGAATAGGCAAGCCGGATCTGGTCTGGGTGCCGTGTTTCAGGCAGCGCGATCTGGCCGCAGCCAGTCGCTGGGCAAAGTGCCAAGGCGTTCCCTTGCTGTTCGATCCCCTGATCTCAGCCTACGACAAGCAGATTTTCGAGCGGAAGAAATACGCGCCGCAAAGCTGGCAGGCGAAACGACTGTACCGATGGGAGCAGGCCCTGTTCAAACGCGCCGACATTTTGGTCGCAGACACCCAGACCCATGCGGATTATTTTTCCGAAGAGTTCGGAATCCGGCCGGATCGCATCAAAGTAGTTTACGTGGGAGCGGAAGAGCCGTTGTTTCATCCGGCGCCGATGCCTGACCACGCGGATGGAAGTCCGCTCGAGGTGCTTTTCTACGGGAGCTTCATCGAACTGCAGGCCCCCCAGATTATTGTTGAAGCAGCTCGTGTTTATACCGGTCTACCGGTACGCTGGACTTTGCTGGGAAAGGGCCCTCTGCGTGCCGAATGCGAGCGTTTGGCACGCGGTCTCGACAATGTGTACTTTGAGAATCCCATTCCGTACGTTCAACTGCCAGCCCGGATTCACGAGGCCGATATATTGCTTGGCGTGTTCGATGCGGGTGCAAAAGCGGGGCGGGTGATCCCGAACAAGGTGTTCCAGGCGCTGGCGTGTGGAAGACCGGTGGTGACTGAGCAATCAAGCGCCTATCCGAAAGAGCTTGATTCCTCCCGATCCAGCGGGCTTTGTTTTGTACGGGCTGGTAGTGCCGAGGATCTTGCCAGGGAAATTTGCGAGTTGGTAACGGCTGCGGATTGTTTAACCAAAATGGAATATCGTGCGCATGCTACCTATCAGTTATGGTTCGGCGAGGCATGTGTCCGAGATATGCTTGGCCGGGCACTGCTTGCGCGTCTCAATCCCTCAGGTGAATGAGATCGATGGACGGCCCCGTATTCAGTTGGCATTCCGGGCCTATGATCGGAATGCTGCAACACGATCCCCGGATCAGGGATTAAGGGTGGAAATCAAGGCCTTCTCGAAGCTATCTGCGCTATCCTCAAGGGAGAAAATCTGGTTGGCCCGTTTGTTGCCTTTTAGAGCAAGATCTTCCCGTGTATTTGGATCGCCCATCATTTTCATTAAGGCCATTGATATTGTTTCAGGGGTCGTGTCCTCTAGATAAAAGGCAGAATCAGCGCTGACTTCCCTCAGTCCTCCGCTTCCGGAGGAGATTACACAGCAACCGCCCAAATGGCCTTCAGCCGCAACACGACCGAAGGGCTCGGCCCAGATGGACGGGACAAGGCAAATGGCCGCGTTCTCGTAAGCGGCTTTGACCTCGTCAAATGTCACATTTTGCTGCAAGACGAACCTCTGTTGAAAAGGTGCAGTAATGGTCTTGATGGTCTCAAATAAGTCTGGAAATCTCTCCGTGAAAGACAATAGCATTCGCGCGTTCCAGTCAGGCCTCTGTGGGCTGCTGCCGGTTTCATAGACACTTTGTTAAGGTGTGAAACCGGAGGTGGTT
>CAYGMS010000419.1:0-2380 GCA_964350905.1 uncultured Thiobacillus sp.
GCCAGCCTTGTCTTGACACAGTCGCTGAGCCGAGGGAATACCCGGCTGGTTGCAGCACAGGTTACGCTGGCCTGCGTCGACGCGACGCGTTTCAAACCCGTTAAAATACCCGCGCCCATTCTTCAAGTACTGGCTCAAGCAACGTGAATCCTGAACTCGGTCAAGACCTCTCCCTGCTCCACCTCATTATCAACGCCTCGTTGCCCGTGCAATTCGTGATGCTGATATTGCTGGGGGCGTCTCTGATGTCATGGTGGTATATCTTCATCAAGATGTTTACCTTGAAACGTGCCCAGAAGCTGACCGATGATTTCGAGCGTGAATTCTGGGCAGGAGGCGATCTCCATGTCATGTATCAGCGGGTGTCGGCCGAGCGCGAAAATGCAGGCGAAATGGAGCGCGTTTTCGAGGCAGGCTTCCGCGAGTTCACGAAGCTGCGGCGTCAAGCCGGGCTGCCAGGCAACGTCGTTATCGATGGCACCCAGCGTGCCATGCGTGCGACCTACCAGCGCGAACTGGATGGACTGGAGTCGCACCTCTCCTTCCTCGCGACCGTTGGTTCGGTGTCGCCTTACGTCGGCCTGTTCGGCACGGTGTGGGGCATCATGCTGGCATTCCAGGGCCTGGCCACCGTGGCACAGGCCACCTTGGCGCAGGTCGCCCCCGGCATTGCCGAAGCCCTGATTGCCACGGCGATGGGGTTGTTTGCTGCCATTCCTGCCGTGGTGGCCTATAACCGCTACACCCATGACATCGATCGCCTGGCCAACCGCATGGAAAGCTTCATGGAGGAGTTTTCCAATATTCTGCAGCGTCAGTCCAGCAAGGCGGTTTAAGGCGTGGCGCGGACCCGTAAACAGGTTGCCCAGATCAACGTCGTTCCAATGATCGACGTGATGCTGGTGCTGCTGGTCATCTTCATGGTGACGGCCCCTTTCATCAATCCCTCACAGGTCGAACTGCCGAGCGTGGGCAAAACCTCGCAATCGCCCGCACAACCGCTGGAAGTCATCATCAAGGAATCGGGCGAATACCTGTTGCGCAATCGCGCGACAAAAGGCGAAGAGCAGGTGGTGGCCAAATCGGAATTGGCGGCGGTGATTGCCGAACTGCATCGTGCGCTACCGGATCAGCCCGTGGTCATCGCAGCGGACAAGAACGTGCGCTATGAAGAAGTGATGGACACCATGACTTTGCTGCAGCATGCCCAGATCACGCGCATCGGCCTGCTTGCCCGCCCGGCGCCGTGATTCTGGCTGACGCCCCCTTTATTTCTCGTCCCGCCTCGAATCTCTTGGCGGGTGTTCTGGCGCTGGGCGTACATGGGGTGTTCCTGTTGTTGCTGGTGTTTGGCGTGTCGTGGCAAACCCAGCACCCCGCACCCGTGATGGTCGATTTATGGGAGGCGCTGCCTGCCGAACCGGCTTCCTCAAAACGGCCGCCACCCATCAAGAAGGTCGAGCCGGTCAAGCGCGTGGCAGAGCCCGTTCCTGCACGCCCGCCCGTTGTGGAAGAGCCGCCGCCCCCAAAGGCACCGGACATCGCGCTGGAAAAGAAGAAAGCCGACGCCAAGCGGATGGCGGAGGAGAAAATCCTGGCTGAAGCCGCACGCATTGAAGCGGAGGCGGCCAGGAATGCACACGAAAAACAACTGGCTGATCAGAAGAAGCGTGAATTGCTGCGCCAGATGGAAGCCGATGAACTGCGGCAACGGATGGCGGAGGAGTCGGCGGCAAATGAGGCGCGCCAGGCCAAGCTGGCCGAAGCCCAGGCGGCGGCCGGTCGGCGTCAGACCGAACTGACACGCACCGTGGGACAGTATCGCGACAAGATCAGCGCCACGGTGCGCGGCAATACGCGGCTGCCGGACAATCTGCAGGGCAACCCCGAAGTCCGCTGTCTCGTGAGATTGCTGCCTACGGGTGAGGTGATGAGCGTGCGCGTGACGCAGGCCAGCGGCAATGCGGCGTATGACGAAGCCGTGGTGCGTGCGATCCAATTGTCGTCGCCGTTGCCGTTGCCGGTGGATCGTGATGCGCGAGCGGCATTTGTGCCGGAACTTTTATTCGTCCATCGACCCAAATAGCGGCTGTGATTGTTGGCCTGTGAGCAATTTCACCGTGACAGCTAACCTTGTTGGAATGCACCAGAAACAGGAAACCTGGGCGGTGTGATGCGGCCTGAGTGCCTTGCGGGCTATGCTAGACTCGTTTGCCAATCGAATGTTTTTGATCGAGATCCCTCTTATGTTGCGTGCTGTTCTGTGGTTTCCCCTTTTCTGCCTGACCTTGCTGGGTGTGCCCTTTTCCGCGCATGCTGCAATGGAAATTCAGGTCATAGGCGGAGCAGCCAACAAGATTGCAGTCGCGATCGTGCCCTT
>CAYGMS010000420.1:0-2364 GCA_964350905.1 uncultured Thiobacillus sp.
TGTCTGACATCGAAGCCTATCGGCAAGTCGGTGATGCAATTCAGGCGCGTGGTGGGTTTGATCACCTGGGGCACCAGGGACAGCAACCTAAGCCGCCTGTAGTTGTAACACCGAAACCCAAAGCAGATGACGACAAGCTGAAGGAAAAACGGCGTGCTGCAAGCACTTCCAAACCTATTGCTCCTGCATCCAACAAAGCTGACTTTAATCCGCTGGCTTTGTCGGATGAGGAGTTTGAAAAACAATCCTCTGGCAAATATGCCTAAATTAATGGAGTAATACACTATGCCTCAAGTTTTTAACTCTCCCAGTACTACCTCCTCTGGCGTAGCTTCGTCCATTGGTCCTCAGATCACCAATGAGTTCTATCAGAAGCAGGCACTGATTGAAATTCGTAAAGAGCAATACTTTACGCAACTGGCTGACGTGACCTCGATGCCCAAGCACATGGGCAAGAAGATCAAGCGTTACCACTACCTGCCGATGCTCGATGATCGCAACGTCAACGATCAAGGTATTGACGCTGCTGGCGTTACCATCACTTCGGCCATGTGGTATGTCAACCTGCCGAACCTGGTGATGACGCTGGCTGATGGTGCTGCAGCTACCGCTGCTGCTGCCGCAATCAATGCCATTGAAGCTGGTGTCGCCGTAGCTGCTGGTGCAGTTGTAACTGTCAGCAAGACTGCACTGATCGCTGGTACTCTGGCTCAGTCGAATACTGCTGTTGCTGCAGTGCCCGGTTCCACGACCCGCCAAGGTGGTGGCAATCTGTATGGTTCCAGCAAGGATATCGGCACCATCTCTGGCAAGCTGCCCGCTCTGTCGGAAAATGGTGGTCGTGTGAACCGTGTCGGCTTCAAGCGTATCGAGCTGGAAGGCACGCTGGAGAAGTTCGGCTTCTTCGACGAGTACACCCAGGAATCGCTGGACTTCGATACCGATGCGGAACTCATGCAGCACATCAACCGCGAGATGCTCAGCGGTGCCAACGAAATGACGGAAGATGCTCTCCAGATCGACCTGATTCACTCGGCTGGTGTGGTTCGTTATGCAGGTGATGCCGATTCCAACTCGACCCTGGGCAACGCAGACATCGTGACCTACAAGAACCTGATGGATCTTGCCACGACTCTGGACAACAACCGTACTCCGAAGCATACCAAGATCATCACCGGTACTCGCATGGTGGACACTCGTGTTCTCCCCGCAGCCCGTGTGCTGTACATTGGCTCGGAGTTGCTGCCCACCATCAAGGCGATGAAGGATCTGCACAACAACCCGGCTTTCATCTCGGTTGAGAAGTATGCAGCGGGTGGTACGACTGTGCTGGGAGAAGTCGGTGCAATCGACGCCTGGCGCATTGTCGTGGTGCCGGAAATGCTGAAGTGGGAAGGTGCTGGTGCTGATGCAAGTGCCGATGCGGATTCCTACGAAACCAACGGTCGTTATGACGTGTTCCCGATGCTGGCTGTCGGTAGCGAGTCGTTCACCACCATTGGCTTCCAGACCGATGGCAAGACCGTGAAGTTCAAGATCACCCACAAGGCACCGGGCGAGGCTACGGCTGATCGCAACGACCCCTACGGTGAGACTGGCTTCATGTCCATCAAGTGGTACTACGGCTTTATGGGCCTGCGTACTGAGCGTCTGGCTTGCCTGCGCACGGTTGCTCGTCTGTAAGTGATGTAACGGAGGGCCGGGAAACCGGCTCTCCACTTCTTTCTCATATAAAGGAAATACCGAAATGTCTGAAATTCTGAATGACGATGGCTCGAGCGAAATGAATGATGCACCTGTTCCTGATGAACTGGCTGCATTGAAAGCCCGTGCTGATCTGATGAACCTGAGCTATCACCCCAATATTGGGCTGGAAAAGCTACGTGAAAAAGTTAATGCTGCCATGGCTGATGAGCCGAAAGCAGTCAAAGAAGTACCCAAATCCAAGACTGAAGCTGTTGAAGCTGCAGTCGAAACTGATACCCAACGGCGTCTCCGCAAGCGGCGTGAAGCCACTGCGTTGGTGCGTATCCGTATCCAGTGTATGAACCCTGCCAAGAAAGAATGGCCGGGTGAAATCATCTCGGTGGGTAATTCCCTGGTGGGTAACCTCACCAAGTTCATTCCGTTCACCGATGCAGAGGATGGCTGGCATGTTCCGCGCATGCTGTACAAGCACTTGCTTGAGCGTCAGTGTCAGGTGTTTATCACCAAGACGGATGCCCGTGGTAACAAGTCGCGTGTCGGCAAACTGATCCGGGAGTTCTCGATTGAGCTGTTGCCTGATCTGACACCGGAAGAGCTGCATGACCTGGCTCAGCGTCAAGCGATGTCCAAGTCTGTCGATTAAACCAATAGAGCCTA
>CAYGMS010000421.1:0-2339 GCA_964350905.1 uncultured Thiobacillus sp.
GAAACCGGCGAACTGCATCCGCAGAGCGCCGAGCTGCTGGAAGTGGTGGCGCAACGCGTGGAGGCAGCCGGCATCGAAGCCTGGTTCGCGCTCGACCCGGCCGACCTGCTGGGTGAGGACGCCGCGCATTACAACAAGACCGGCCACACGCTCGACGTCTGGTTCGATTCCGGCGTGACGCACGCCTGCGTGCTGAAGCGGCGCCCCGAACTCGCGCATCCTGCTGACCTGTACCTGGAAGGCTCGGATCAGCATCGCGGCTGGTTCCAGTCATCACTGCTCACTGGCTGTGCCACCGATGGCCGCGCGCCCTACCAGGCCCTGCTCACCCACGGCTTTGTGGTCGATGGCAAAGGCCACAAGATGAGCAAGTCGAAAGGCAACGTCGTCTCGCCGCAAAAGGTGATGGACCAGTACGGCGCCGACATCCTGCGCCTGTGGGTCGCGACCACCGACTATTCGGGCGAACTGACGATCTCGGATGAAATCCTCAAGCGCGTGGTGGAAGGCTATCGCCGCATCCGCAACACCCTCAAATTCCTGCTCGCCAACCTGTCAGACTTCGACCCAAAAGAACATGCGCTGCCGGTAAAAGACTGGCTGGAAATCGACCGCTACGCGCTGGCGATGACGCGCCAGTTGCAGGGTGAACTGCAGGCGCATTACGACGCCTACGAATTCCACTTCATCGTGCAAAAGCTGCAGGCGTTCTGCTCCGAAGATCTCGGCGGTTTCTATCTCGATATCCTGAAAGACCGCCTCTACACCAGCGGTGCGAACAGCCAGGAACGACGTGCCGCACAGAATGCGCTACACCATCTGACGCATGCGCTGGTACGCTGGATGGCGCCGATTCTGTCGTTCACCAGCGAGGAAGTCTGGACACAACTGGCTACCCGAAATGGCGAAGCTTCAATCCCGTTCGGGCTGAGCCCGTCGAAGCCCCCCAGCGCTACACAAGACCCTTCGACCCTTCGACAAACTCAGGACAGGCCAAGCTCAGGGCGAACGGGCTTCAAAATAAGTGCTGAGGAAGATTCAGTCTTCCTGCACACCTGGTATGACCTGCCCACACAGACCGACGAAGCAGGCCTGCTGGATCGTTGGGCACGCATTCGCGCCATCCGCGCCGACGTACAAAAAGAACTCGAAACCGTGCGCGCTGCGGGCGGGATCGGTTCATCGCTGCAGGCCGAAATCACCCTGCATGCCTGCAACGAAACCCAGGCCTTGCTCGCCCCGCTGGGTGACGACCTGCGTTTTGTCCTGATCACTTCGCAGGCGCGCATTGTCGCAGCCGAAGCCGACCGCGTGGACGTCACGCCGAGCACCGCGAAAAAATGTGAGCGCTGCTGGCATTATCGCGACGATGTCGATACGCACGCCGACCATCCCGGCCTGTGCAGTCGCTGCATCAGCAACCTGGCAGGCAACGGCGGGACGCGCACGCATGCTTAAGCCTGCGTCCACCGCCTTGCTCAAATGGCTCGGCCTTGCCCTGGCCATCATCGTGGTCGACCACCTCACCAAGTGGTGGGTGTCATCCACGCTCGACTATCAGGAAGCCGTGCCGGTGCTGCCCTTTTTCTCGCTGGTACTGGTTTACAACAGCGGTGCGGCGTTCAGCTTTCTGGCCGATGCCGGCGGCTGGCAGCGCTGGTTTTTCATTGCCATAGGCATTGTCGCCACCGTGATCATCGTGCGCCTGTTAAAACAGCACGCGCACGACACCCGGCTGGCCTTCGCGCTGGCACTGGTGCTCGGCGGTGCAATCGGCAACGTGATTGACCGCGTGCTGCTGGGGCACGTCGTGGACTTTCTGCACTTCCACTATCGCGGCTACTCTTTCCCGGCATTCAACGTGGCCGATTCCGCCATCACCGTGGGGGCAACCCTGCTGGTCTGGGACAGCCTGCGGCGCAAACCGGTTGATCCGACACACACCGCATGAATACCGCCACCCGCACCGTCGCCCCCGGAGACACTCTGCAGCTTCGCTATGCGCTGCGCCCGCGTGGCGGTGATGACGTCATCTCCAACTTCGATGATGCCGAACCCGACACCATCACGCTGGGTGACGGCACCCTGTCACCGATGCTGGAACAATGGCTGATCGACCTCCGCCCTGGTGAGCGCCACGTGTTTCTGCTCGAACCCTGGCAGGCATTTGGTGTAAGCCAGCCCGACCTGATCCAGATGCTGCCCAAAACCGATATCCCCACGGACATCCATCTCGAGACCGACCAACTGGTCGAATTCGCCCTGCCCAACGGCCAGACGCTGGCCGGGCACATCCTTGAAATCAGCGACGAAGCGGTGAAAGTCGATTTCAACCATCC
>CAYGMS010000422.1:0-2332 GCA_964350905.1 uncultured Thiobacillus sp.
TTCATCGCTCCCCCACCGGAACAAACTGCGCGGCGATGTGCGTGACGCGCACCGGGCCAGTGAAGTCGATGCGCGCTTTGTGCCAGCGAGCGGCCTTGAGCGTGTCGAACTTGCCATCATTCATGGCACCAGAAACACCGTTCACAAACGTCCCGCCGCTGTTGGGCATGTGCGAGGTTTGAACATTGGCCGAGGTCGGGGCCACGCCGTAGCGCAGACGGATGCGCTTGAGCAAGATCACGTTGTCGTCGTCGCCCACTTCGCCGGTCGTCATGCTGCTGGTGGTGCTGGAGCCGGCCAGGGATTGAAGTTGATTCGACGTGTTGAACACCGACAGCGCGCGGCCACCGGTCAGCCAGAACTGAGAGTCAAACGGAACATCGGGCAGACCGTCAATCGTCGCCGACAGGGCTGACAGGCCATCAATTGTGATGCCGGGTGACACATACGTCAGTGCGCTTTGAATCGCCAGGTTGGAGCGGCCCCATTTCTGGGATTGCACGTGATAAACCAGCGCCGCGTCCAGCACGCTTGATCCCTTCGATGGGTAGAACACCCACACCCGGTTGGTTTCGCGGTCGAACACGCACTGAGTCTTGTATTTGTTGGCCGGGTCGGAGTTGCTCACGAACCACTGGCGCAACACACCGTCACCAATCGGCTGCGGTCGGGTACCGTCGAACAACCAAAAGTTGTCGTCACCCACAAAGAAATGCGCGCCACCGATGTCGCAGATCGCATCCTTGCCGACACAACCGGCTTCACCGCCTGCTATCGGCGTCCAGTCCCACACCACCGGAGAACCAACGTACTGCCCAAGGAAGATGGAGCGGGTTTTGTAGGCCACGGCGTATTCACCGAGCCGCGCGCCTGCCGTCAATGGGCCGGGTGTGGACACCAGCCGCCCCGATGCCGCTTGCGTGGCCACGCTGGGCGTCCAGTTGGTGTCGTCGAATGCCGCGCAGCAGTGCCAGCCATCGGGCTTCTCAGCGCCGTCATTCGTGTTCAGCGCCATGACAAAGGAGCCGACCGAGAAAACAATCTGCGCCTTGGGTGCGCCCGCAATGTCGGCAAACACGCCAGAGGTGGATCGCTGGATCACATCGGCGCGGTTCGCCATCAGGGTCGCGTCGCCAAACTGAGCAACCGACCAGCGCGAATCAATGCCGCCGGTGTAAGCGCCTACTCGGGTGCGGTCTGCCCACGCGCCACCGACCAACTCAACGATGGCCGTCTGTGTGCCTGCCAGCACCCGGCGGGTGCCGTCAAGCCGGGTCACCACCGAGGCACCTTGGCAAGCGGCCACCAGTGCAGGTACACCGCTTGGCGTTGAGGCAGCAGGCGCGCCTTCCATGCCAATCAGCGCGGGAATCAGGTTCTCGCAATCGGCAACCAGGCCCGGCGTGGCCTGATCGGCGTCTGGGGCAAAGCCAAGAATGGGCGTCATCGTGCGCGCGCCACCAATGGGCCGGATCGGCGGTTGTCGTTTGCAGCGAGGTCTGATAGCGTGGACTCGAACGTGGCACGCCACACGCTGGGGTCGTCTCGCGTGTAGAGCGCGGCTTGTTCCAGTGCGCCGAACAGGTAGGCGCTGGGTGCGGCCACCGACAGCCAGTTGCTCGATGCCGTGGCCAGCGCGGGAATGCGCTGGTACAGCACGCCCTGAACCGAGCCACCGCCGTCGAACACCAGTTCAGCGCCCTGGTGTGCGTAGATCGTGGGAATGCCTTGCGGGCCGTTGGCGATCACAGACTCGAACGATTGCGCGGTCAGCGGGGTGCGCTCGTTGCCGGGGATGAACAGCGTTTTCACGTCCAGCACATCGGCGGCCAACGTGATTCTGTTGGCAACGATGGGAGTTTCGGCCAGCGCAATTTCCATCGCACGCACCCGCAACAGGCGGTTGATCTTTTCCTCTGCAAGCTCGATGAACCGGGGAATGACACCGGCCAGGTCGCTGCGGTGCATCCATTGCGCAATGTCGGCTTGAATTTCGGTGTAGGTCACTTAAGCACCTTGCTGAAAGTTGCCAGCGCCGGGTTTTGGCGGATGTAGGCCAGGCATCGCTTTTTGTCGATGCTGCCGTCTTGTCTGAGCATCTTCCCCAGCTCAGCCATCGGGATGAATCCGACGTGGCGCATGTCGCCCCAGCTTTCGCCATCGGTGCGCGCGCGGGCCTCGGCTGCAAGGTCAAGCATCGGCTGCGCGTCATACTGTTTTTCAATCACCACGCGGCCCGCATCTTCGATGTGGTGCACGGTCGTCGTGATGCCGGTCTGAGCGTCGAATTCTTGGAATTTGGGCATGAAAAAAGCCCCCGAGGTTTCCCCCG
>CAYGMS010000423.1:0-2331 GCA_964350905.1 uncultured Thiobacillus sp.
TGCAGAAAACCGCGCACTTTCCCGACGCTCAGGAAATCATCACGCTCGACGGGTTGCGGGTCGAATACACCGACGGCTTCGGTCTGGCCCGCCCGTCCAACACCACGCCGGTGATTGTGCTGCGCTTCGAGGCCGACGATGCCGCGGCCCTGGAAAGAATCCAGGCCGACTTCCGCCGCGTATTCCAGCAGGCCGCGCCCGACCTCACGCTGCCATTCTGAGTGAAACCCGTTCGCTTCCTCACAGCGTGCACACCATCGTGAGCTGAGAAGCGGGGCTCATTTTTGCTACCGGAGTTCATCATCGACTGCCTGATCTTCAACGGTTCCAAACCTCAAACCATCGCTTTTGACGACATCAGCGATCATGTCGGGCAGCCGGATCGTTTCATCTGGATCGAGCTGAAATCCCCCGACAGCCAGACCATCACGCGTCTTGGCGATGAACTCGGCCTCCACGCGCTGGCGCTGGAAGATGCGATTTCCACCCACCAGCGCTCCAAGCTCGAAGAATATGAAGGGCACGTGTTCATTGCCACGCGCACCGCGCAATTGTGGGAAGCGCACCTGGAGTTTGGCGAGACCCATGTGTTTGTCGGCAGCAATTTCGTTGCCGTCATTCGCCACGGCAGCGGCAGCGGCTACCAGCGTGTGGTTGATCGCCTGCAGCGTTGCCCTGCAGGTATCAAGGCCGGCCCGCCTTACGCGTTATATTTGCTGCTTGATCTCATTGTCGATCAGTTCAGGCCTGTGATCGAAGGCATGCAGGATCGCTTCCAGTCACTGGAAAGCCTGATGATCAGCACGCCGAAACCCGAGCGCGATATACTGAAGCAGCTCTATGCCATGAAGCGCGATTTGACCGCACTTCGCGACATCGCCGAACCGATGCAGGAAATCACGCAGAACCTGATCCGTCTGCACCCCGCGTTGGTAATCAAGGAACTCAGGGCCTATTACCGCGACATTCACGACCATGCCGTGCGGGTGTCGGCTGCCATCGACCGGCTGCGTATCTCGACCTCGGATGCGATGCAGTTCCACCTGGCCACCCTGTCGATCAAGCAGAACGAATCGGTGCAGAAACTGGCCGGATGGGGTGCCCTGCTGGCCCTGCCGACCGTGGTATTCAGCCTGTACGGCATGAACTTTGTGGACATGCCCGAGCTGAAATGGCCGTGGGCGTATCACAGCCTGTTGCTGCTGACCGGTGTGGGGATGCTGGTGTTGTACCGGCGCCTCAAGCGGCGCGGCTGGATTTAAAGCACTCCGTCACGCATCCGCACTGCACTAAAGAAACGCTGAACAAGTTGGTTTGCTATGTGGTTCGACAAGCTCACCACGAACGAAATCAACCGCTTACCGTTCGTCCTTGTCGAAGGACTTGTTCAGTGTTTCCCTAACGCCGCTCGCCTCGCGCATAGCGAATTCGCGTCACGGCATGCTCATCGCGATCCAGCCACACCAGATGCAATTGCCCGGCGGCATCCAGCGTCGCCACCGGGTCTGACTGTGCACCCGGACCGTAAGCCGCGGGCACGCTTTCGTTATCACCAAACGCCTTGCCATTCCAGTCCGCCAGCCAGACGTCTGGCGTGCCGTCACGCGCATCGTCCCACACGGCCAGTAACCGGCCCTGACGATCGCCCACAATCTGCGCATGCCACTGCGTCATGCTGTCGCCAAAACTGTCCTGCACCACGATATTCCGGCCAAAGCGGCGCTTGCCTTTATCCAGCGCCACATAGACGTCATAACCGGCGAGGAAATCACGCTTGTCGAGCCAGGCTGCCGCCACCCCCTGTTTGCCCCACGCGCTCAGGGTCGTTCGCATCGCGCCACTGCCAGCCCCCAGGCCTTCCACGCTTTCGCTCTTTTTATCGCTCAGGCGCGCGGGCGTCGTAAAGCGACGGCCATCCCGGCTGTGACTCACCATCGGCACGGTATGGCGGGCACGGCGGTCTTCCCATGCCACCGTCACGCTGCCATCGCCTGCCACGGCCAGTGCCGGCCAGCTCTGTTCATCCCTGGGCACCCGGGCCTCTACCGGCTGCGAAAAACGGACACTCAGCCCCTCCGCTGTCAACGCCAGTTGCGCGACGACAATGCGATGGAATTTTCCCGCCTGCTCGGCCCATGCTGCATAGAGCTTTCCTGCGCCTGCAGCCAGCGTGACCTGTGCGGACTCGACCTGGCTCAACCGGATCGCCACGCCGTCTGGCAGCACGCGTGCGTACACCTGGCCGGATTCCTCCCATGCCGCCACAAAGCGTCCTTCACCCAGCGCCACCAGCACCGGTTCGTAACATTCGGACTGGCTTAATCGAATTTC
>CAYGMS010000424.1:0-2330 GCA_964350905.1 uncultured Thiobacillus sp.
GCGGCGCCATCGTCAAATTGCGCAGCCACAACCTGGCAGCCACCAGCGTGGCACGGCAGCTATCGAGCTGGCGCGGGTTTTATACTTTTGCCTGCCGACGCCTGGGTTACCCGGGCAATCCCTGTGTCGGCCTGCGCCCGCCCAAGGTGGCCAAGACCTTGCCGCAGGTGCTGTCGCCCGATGTCTGCACACAGTTGCTCGAAGGCAGTTCCCCATCAGCCAGCGATAACGCCTTGCAGGCTCGCGACCGCGCCATGTTCGAACTGTTTTATTCATCCGGCCTGCGCTTGTCCGAGTTGAGCGAACTCGATCTCAACGATCTCGACCTGAAAGCCGGCGAGGCGCAGGTCACCGGCAAAGGCCGCAAAACCCGCATCGTGCCGGTTGGCCAGGCCGCGCTGGACGCTATTGCGGCCTGGCTGCCGCAGCGGCTCACGCTGGCGCAAGACCAGACCCCCGCACTGTTCATCAACCAGCGCGGCACGCGCCTGTCGCCACGCAGCGTGCAATTGCGGCTCAATCGCTGGGCTGTCCAGGCCGGGCTCGGCCAGCACGTTCACCCGCACATGCTGCGTCATGCCTTTGCCACCCATGTGCTGCAATCGTCCGGCGACCTGCGCGCGGTGCAGGAAATGCTCGGCCACGCCAGCATCAGCACCACTCAGGTTTACACCCATCTCGACTGGCAGCATCTGGCCAAAGTCTACGATCAGGCACACCCGCGCGCGCGCAAGAAGCCCTGAACACAGCCTGCACGGCCGGCACCATGTATGCAAGTGGCCACACTCGATAAAATCACGCTTTTACGACCCTTCAGAAACCCGGATCGGCGCCGATTGAATACGTATGAGCCCTCATCCGTCCTGGTTTATCCGACTTGTACAACACGTGCATCTCAGTACACAGGGGCGTGTTTTGGGTATGGTTCTGCTGATCCTGCTGCTGGTGTTTCCACTGGCGGGCCAACAAGCACTTCTCGTCGCCCGGCAGAATGCCAATGCGGCCTTGCAACAGAAGGCCGTCGCCCACCTCGCCGTGTTGTCGCAATCAATCACCCACGCGGTCATTATTCGCGATGACCGCGCCATACAAACGCAACTGAAAACCCAGACTTCACAAGGCAATCTGCTGTTTGCGCAATACACCGCGCCGGACGGGCATATCCTGCGTGAACAGGCGGCCGCACCGCATGCCGATCGCCCCGCCTGGTTTGGCCGGCTGGCCGGGCTGCACATCCCCGTCATGCAACACACGCTTGAAATAGACGGCGTCCATTATGGGCGCCTGCAGATCCAGCCCTCTCCCCATGCCTACGAAGATCTCCTCTGGCACCTTGGTAATCGCTTGTTCCTGCTGCTTGGCGTCGCATTGCTGCTGCTGGGCGGATTGATCCATATCTTGCTGAGAAGCAACCTAAAGGACCTGGTCCGCTTGCGAACAACCGCCCGCCAGATCGAAGCCGGCAACTACAAGGCGCGGATCCCGATCCGCGCCGGCAGCCCGCCCGAGATTCAGGAAACCACGCGGGCCTTCAACACCATGAGTTCAGCGCTGGAAAGCCTGGTAACCGATCTCAACGAGCAGCAAGCCGCGCTCGACAACACCGCAGGCGTTACCGAAGCGGATTTGTCCGGGACCATCACCTTTGCCAACGAACTGTTCTGCATCACCAGCGGTTACTCGCGCCAGGAAATTGTTGGTCAAAATTACCGTTGCCTGAATTCGGGCTGGCACGATGCTGCATTTTTCACCCATCTGTGGAAAACCTTGTCGGCTGGCCGGACCTGGCGCGGCGAAATCTGCAATCACACCAAAGACGGCCGCGTGTTCTGGACCGCCTCCACCATCATCCCCATCAAGGGCGAAGACGGCCTGCCGCTGAAATATCTGACAATCAGCTTCGATATCACGCAGCGAAAACTCGACGAAGCCACGCTTAGAGAAGAAAAAGAACGCTGGCTGGTCACGCTGCAATCGATCAACGATGCCGTCATCGTCACCAACGCACAAAACCAGGTGATGCACATCAACCCGACTGCCGAGAGCATGCTCGGTGTCTCGCTTGAAGATGCCGTGGCGATGCCCCTCACCAACCTGATGCACCTCGACCAGATGGATGGCGTCAAGGATGGCCCCGCCTGTGCCTTGCCATCGGGCGACTTGCTGCGCAACCAGAACGGGTCTTCACATCTGCATACCCGGTTTGGCCGGGACATTGCCATCAGTTATAGCTGTGCGCCGCTTAGCGGCAGCGATGGGCTGGGTGCGGTTTACGTGCTGCGCGACGAGACCGAGAAAAAACAGCTGCTCGACAACCTGCGCGAAATGGC
>CAYGMS010000425.1:0-2327 GCA_964350905.1 uncultured Thiobacillus sp.
ACGAGATAACGCCCCTCGCGATCCTTGACGAAAATCGCATCCGTGCTGCCTGTCACCAGAGCATTCAAAATGCTGTGCAACCGCTTCAGTTCTGTTTCCTGTTTCTTGCGCTCGGTGATGTCGGTAAAGAAAATGGAAATGCCGTCGTGCGTGGGATAGATGCGGTTTTCGTACCACTGGTCCCAGGGTGGGTAATAGTCTTCCAGGCGCACCATTTCGCCACCCTGCATCACCTGTTCGTAGGCGGCGTGGAAAGGCTGGCCGTCCCCCTCTGGAAATTCGGTCCAGATATGCTTGCCGATCAGATCAGCGGGTGACCGGCCAAACATTTCCCCGGCCTTGCGATTGACGTACTGGTAACACCATGCCCGATCCAGACTGACAAAACCGTCGCTCATGCTTTCCAGCAAGTCCACCATGTGCCGGTTCAGGGTTGCCCGGGCGAGATCGGCCTCGATGAATTCCAGGGCGAAGCCGATGTCTTCGGCCAGTTCATCCAGCAGGCGCAGCTCGTCTTCGTCGAAGAATCCGGCGCGATCCGCATAGAGATTGAACGCACCGCGTACCTGGCCGTCCACCCGGATCGGGAATGCAGCAGAGGCCCGATAGCCCAGCGCCTGTGCCGCATCGCGCCAGGGAGCCATGCCCGGATCATTGGCAATGTCATTGCAGACTGCATGCTGCCCTTCACGCAAGGCCGTCCCCGTGGGGCCACGGGCATGTTCATCGTCGCCGAGCGAAATGTGGATGTTCTCCAGGTAATGCTCCACCACGCCCGCATGCGCCAAGGGCTGCACGTGGTCAGAACCGGCGGCCATCATGCCCAGCCAGGCCATGCGGAATCCGCCGACCTCCACGGCAATACGGCAAGCCTCGTCGAACAGGGCCTGGGGGTCCCGCAACCGCACTATGGCTTCGTTGATTCCGCTCAATACGCGATACAGTCGGTTGAGACGAGAGATGCGCACTTCCGCTGCCTTGCGCTCGGTGATGTCCAGTGCAGTCCCGACGTAACGGCATGGCTTACCCATAGGGTCGAACTCGGTTGTGCAGGTGATTTCCAGCCAGCACGAACTGCCGTCCGGCCGCAGCAAATGCGAAACGAGCGGCGGTAGACTCTCGCCTTCAGTCAGAGTGGCCAGTTGCGACAAATAATGTTCGTGGGCATCCCATTCCTCAGGATGAATCCATCTGCGCAAGGTGGGCCAGTCCAGTTCGCATGGGGCGCGACCAGCCATACGGAAAAGCTCGTCCGACCACTGAATCCGGTTGCCGGCCAGATCCATCGACCAGTCCCCCAGATGCGCAATGTGCTGGGCGTGTTCCAGTTCGACCCTGCGCCGTGCCAGCTCGTGTCGCAGTTGGCGGTTCCACAGCAGAATCACCAGATAGCCCAGCACGGCCAGACCCAACCCCCCCGCCAGCCAGGGGAACAGGCGCGCGATCAGGGTCGGCTGGCTGAGACGCTGGATGTTATCGGCGTGTCCCGGCATCCATGCCTGAATGATTTCATTCTTGCGCTGAGCCGGCATGGCAACCAGTGCCTGATCAAGAATGTGCGCCAGTTGCGGCCAGTCCTTGCGCACGCCAAAACGCTGACCGTTCATCCGCATATCGAAAGCAGCATTGACCTTGAGGTTGGCAAACCCATGCTGGGCCGCCAGATACGTACTCACGCCGAGTGCCCCGACATATGCATCCGTTGCGCCAGAAGCCACTGCCATCAGCCCGTCAAGCGGCGCGGCCACATAGTGCGGCTGCAAGGACGGATACCGCTCCATGACTTCCTTGCTCGACGAATACCCCTGCACCAGCACCAGGCTCATCTTGGCCAGATCCTCTATTGAGTGCAGTTGCGGCGTGTCGTCACGGGTCATGATGACCAGCGGCGTGGGCAGGTAGATGGCGGTGAATTCGAGAAAGGCCTCGCGTTCAGGCAGGTGCGCCACGGTGGCCACCACATCGATGCGACGATCCTGTACGGCAGCCATGAGTTGGGGCCAATCCAGATCGGTAATAAGCTCGAAACGAATCCCCAATGCCGGGCCGAGATAGGCCAGAAACTCGCGGACGATTCCCTGCAGTTCTCCCTGCTCGTCCAGAAAGGAATAGGGTCCGTAGCTGGCGTCGATCCCGATACGGATCACCGGATGGGCAGCCAGCCAGTCGTGGTCGGTCCGGGAAAGTGAAAGTTGCTGAGGGGTGGCCTTGTCGGCATAGGCCGGCCAGGCAAGGCACAAACAAACCATGCCCATCAGCAGGATCAGGGCAAATCGCCTGTGCACACCTTCAGTCACAAAGCGCTTTCCGCAGCGGAAATCCGTGTG
>CAYGMS010000426.1:0-2322 GCA_964350905.1 uncultured Thiobacillus sp.
GGGCAGGCCTTTGAAACGGTGGTGCGTGAATTGATCGACCCGGCCGATCTGGAAGGCGTGCTCGAAACGGATGGTGAACTCGACCCCGCCGATCACAGTTATGAACTCGCCGAACAACTGGATCATGCGGTCTGGGGACAAGGCTTTCCTGCGCCATTGTTCACAGCAGATTTTGATGTCGCAGCCCAACGTGTGGTCGGCGAAAAACACTTGAAGCTCAAGCTGGCACGCGATGGTGTCGTGTTCGATGCGATGCGTTTCTTTCAGGCCGACCCGCTGCCCGGGCGCATCCGAGCCGTCTACGCGCTCATGCCCAACGAATTCAATGGCCAGCAGTCGCTGCAGCTGAAATTGCAGCACTGGGAACCTGCGGGGGAATAGATACAAGGTTCAAGGTTCAAGGTTCAAGGCGATCCTGACTTGACCCAAAGCGCTTAGCCCCTTGAGTCCCGTAACTTGCATCTTGCATCTTGCATCTTGCATCTTGCATCTTGCATCTTGTTACTTGCATCTTGTTGCTTGCAACTTGAAACTTGTTCCTTGAAACTGCCTTTCATGCCGCCGATCACCTTCACCCTCATCCTGCTGAATGTTCTGATTTATGCGCTCGGGTTGGCCACCGGCCCCGAGATCATCCAGGTCTTTGGCTTGTGGCCACCGGGCTCGGGCGGGCCGTTTCATGTCTGGCAACTGGTCACCTACAGCTTTCTGCACGGCTCGCTGCTGCATCTCGGATTCAACATGATCGCCATCTGGATGTTCGGCTCGGCATTGGAAACTCGCTGGAACGAGTTACGCTACCTGCTGACGTATCTGCTGAGTGTGGTGGTCGCCGCCATGACGCAGATCGCGATCAGTGGATATTTTTTACACAACAGCAGCCCCGTGATCGGCGCCTCGGGCGGCGTGTTCGGCCTGCTGCTCGCCTATGCGCTGTACTTCCCGAATCGGGTGATCATCATCATTTTCCTGCCGTTCATCCGGATTCCCGCGCGCACCTTCGTGCTCGGCTACGGCATCATTGAACTGTTTCTGGGTATCACCAACACCACCGCCGGCGTAGCGCACTTCGCCCACCTCGGCGGGCTGTTTGGGGGTTGGCTGGGGGTGCAGTACTTTCGCGGACGCGGCGTATTCGGCAAGCGGCCTTCAGCATAAAGATTCAAGTTGCAAGGCTCAAGTTACAAGACGGCTGTGGCGACGCAACAAACCGTACGCTTAACTTGTAACTTGAACCTTGCTCAGACATAGCCTTCCGGGTTGCCCTGCTGCCAGCGCCACGCATCGGTGCACATCCTTGGCAGATCATATTCCGCCCGCCAGCCAAGTTCCTGCGCAGCACGTGCCGGGTCGGCCCAGCATTGCGCCACGTCGCCTGCGCGACGTGCCACGATTTTGTACGGCACCGGCTTGCCACTTGCCGCTTCAAACCCGCGCACCATATCGAGCACGCTCACGCCACGCCCGGTGCCCAGATTCCAGGTCTGCACGCCGCCCAGATCAAGCAGCTTGTTCAACGCGGCCACGTGCCCGCGTGCCAGATCGACCACGTGGATATAGTCGCGAACACCCGTGCCGTCCGGCGTCGGGTAATCACCGCCAAACACATTGAGATGCGGGCGTCGCCCCACCGCCACCTGCGCGACATAGGGCATCAGGTTGTTGGGAATGCCGCGTGGGTCTTCGCCGATCAAGCCTGACTCATGTGCGCCCACCGGATTAAAATAGCGTAGCAGCGCAACATTCCAGCCCGCGTCCGACAACGCGATATCGCGCAGCATTTCCTCGATAAAAAGCTTGGAGCGGCCGTATGGATTGGTCGCAGACAGCGGAAAATCCTCGGTAATCGGCACCGTCGCCGGGTCACCATACACCGTGGCGGACGACGAAAACACGATCGCTTTCACCCCGGCCTCGGCCATCACCTCGAACAGCGCAATGCTTCCGGCGATATTGTTGTCGTAATACAGGATCGGCTTTTCCACCGATTCACCGACCGCCTTCAGCCCGGCAAAATGCACCACCGCGTCGATGTGGTAATCGGCGAACAGCTTGCGCAACGCCGCACGGTCACGGATATCGCCCTGCACGAACGACACGGCCTTGCCCGCAATCGTCTTGACTCGATCCAGCGAAATCACACTGCTGTTCGAAAGATTGTCGAACACCACCACCTCGTGCCCGGCTGCCAGACATTCCACTGCGGTGTGCGAGCCGATATAGCCCGCTCCGCCTGTCAATAACACATTCAATGCTGTCTCCCTTGTTGTTGATTCCGCTGGCCGTAGCGCCGCTAAGGAAACGCCGAACAAGTCCTTCGAC
>CAYGMS010000427.1:0-2316 GCA_964350905.1 uncultured Thiobacillus sp.
CCACGCTCACCGACAGTATCAGTGCGGTGGCCGAACTGCCGGCCGGCGTGCCGTCCGAAGTGCTCACCCGCCGCCCCGATATACTGCAGGCCGAGCGTGCGCTACGTGCGACCAATGCCAGCATCGGCGCCGCACGCGCAGCCTTCTTTCCCAGCATCAGCCTGACAGCCGCCGCCGGCAGTGCGAGCAGCACGCTTGGCGGCCTGTTTGATGGGGGTTCCGGGACCTGGAGCTTCATGCCGCAGATCCGCATCCCGATCTTCGAGGCTGGCCGCTTGAAGGCAAGTCTGGAGGTGGCCGAGGTACAACGCGACATCAACATCGCCCAGTACGAGAAAGCCATTCAGATTGCGTTCCGCGAAGTGGCAGATGCGCTTGCCGAGCGCGCCACCCTCACTGAACAACTCGACGCCAGGCGCAAGCTGGTTGAGGCTACCGCAGCAAGCTTTCGCCTGTCGGAAGCGCGCTACAAGGGGGGAGTGGACAGCTACCTTGGTCTGCTCGACGCACAGCGCACGCTTTACAGTGCAGAACAGGATCTGATCGGCGTGCGCCTGTCCGAAGACGCGAATCGCGTCACGCTATACAAGGTGCTGGGAGGCGGCTGGAAATGACCTGGCGCGGGCCTTGTCGACAGCGCAGCAGACCTGGCTGTCTCAGAACGCCAGCGGCGGCTTTGGACTGCGGATTCCAGCCCCTTGAGGTTCCTTTCCAACCGGCAGCTTCGCTTCGATGACTACCGAACAAGTCAAATCTGACAGATACTGACCAATCAGATCTGAGCTTTTAAATTTGATGAAATACCCGATTGTTGTCCTTGCGCTCGCGGCCGTGTGCAGCGCGTATGCCCAGGCCGGTCATGATGCGGAGCGACGGATGGCTTTTCAGCCCATCGCCGGTTCGGCCTACGGTCGGGAAAACGATGCCGATATCGATACCCTGCCTTTCCTGATTCCCGCGGGCTATCAGCAGCGCGTGGTGTCGAGCGAACGCGACCTGAACCTGTATGTCGGTTCCGACATACTCGATATGAATACCGTCAACGAAACCGGCGAGCAGGCGGGCCGTTATCTGTATCGCACCCATGAAGTTCGTCCTGGGGCGTTCGGCAACGATAAAAATTCACGCCGTCTCGATGGTGGCAGCGGTGGCGCCGTATCCGTGATTGATCTGCGAACGGGCGTGGCCCGGGAACTGGTTGGCCGGCCGGATTGGGAGGCACTGGACGGCATCGTCTGGACGCCCTGGCAGACCCTGCTCGTCAGCGAAGAGGTGCACACGACGGCCCGCCCCGATCCCGCCGTGCCTTTGGCTAGCAGCGGTCTGGTATATGAAATCCGGCTGGTGCCTGGCAACGCGATGGCCGCCGCCAGCGTGGAAGCGCGTCCGCAGCTGGGTGCGCTGGCGCACGAGGGCATCGAAGTCGATGCGACGGGCAACGTCTATGTCATTGACGAAATGCCCAGCGGATCGATCTACAAGTTTGTCCCGCAACACTACGGTGATCTTTCACGCGGCCAGCTATATGCCCTGAAAGTGAGCGGGCAAGCCAAAACCGGGCGCGCCGAATGGGTCGCGCTGGATATGTCACAGGTTCAGATGAGCGCGCGTGAAGCCGCCACGGTGGTGGGTGCGACGCCGTATTGCCGGCCCGAGGATATCGAGCGCATCGATCAGACCCTGTACGTGGCGCTGACCTGCGAAGACGTCGACGATGCCGCCAATACCCGCGGGCCTGGTGCCATCCTGGCCATCGACCTGGATGGACCACCTGTTGTTCGCTATGTGGTTGCGCCCGGCAGGAATGTGCCGTTTGAAACCCGCCCCGGCCTGTTGTCGGCCGGCGTGACCGGGTTCAGACATCCGGACAATCTGGCGCGGGGTCCAGATGGCACACTGTGGATTGCAGAAGACAATGCGTGGAGCGACATCTGGGTCTATGACCCACGTTCCAAAGATGCCAATGGCGATGGTTACCGGGATGGGGTCACGCTGTTTGCATCGCTGAAAGACAGGGCAGGCGAGGCCAGCGGTATTTATTTTGGGCCGGATCCCGGCACTTTATTCGTGAATATCCAGCATTCCGGAACGGGAAACGACAAGACCGTGGCCATCAGCCGGAGTCGGCAAGGCCAGTAATCGCGTTTAGTAAAGGGTTTTTCGTGTCGGGCCGAATGGCCCGGGGCTGACCAGGGAAACACAGAACAACGTACTTGCTGTGCCTGCCTCTTCGCCTTGGAGGACTCGAGACGGGTGGCATCTCCAGCCCACATCCCGATACCGATAATCCAGCCGGATTATCGGTTGCCTGTTGGC